>JAJYXU010000007.1 GCA_021801605.1 Bacteroidota bacterium | reverse complement strand
CAAAAAGTCCGTTCGTAAGTCTGCCCGGCAACAGTGCTTTAATTTTATTTTTCTCAACGAACATCAGATGATCGAATTTGAATTTTCCGGGTGTGTGATAGTCAAAAAATTTTTGAAGATGAAACATCGTTCCATTGTTAGAATTAAGAACAAACTCATCCCATCTCTCTTTCCATTCTTCTGAATATTTGATAATGTCCATTATAAGAATCCACAGTTTAGATTATTGGCATGTCAAAAATAATTTATTTGGTTCTAAAAATTAGCTGATGGATAATTTATTTTATCCGCTCATAAACTTCGAACTGACCAATTGATGTCACTAATTTATATCTATCATCTCTAAGCACATTAAAATCCGGGAAGATATATTTCTGTTTTTTTAATTCCGGAATAACTTGCCCGCTGTAAACAATCAGTTCATCCATATTTGTTCTTAGCGAATCAACATTTGTAAAAATTTTCACATTATTATTTTTTGTAAATCCGTTTATGAATCGAATTCCATATGCCGTATGGTGATCTGTATAAATTATTTTTTCAGAATTGTCTTTGATGAATTGCTTAAAATGATCTTTATTTCTCATATCAAAAAAATTCTGAAACACGAATAATATTATAATAGAACCAATAAAATAAAACAACAACGCGCTGCTCAAATATATTGGACGTAATTTAGAAATTAACGATGCTGTTAGAATGCAGAAAGGAATTACAAGCGGATAAATATACCATATCCTTCTTAACTCTATTGGACTGTAAGTTGTCAATGAAACAGTCATCAACGGCATTAAAACCAGAAGTCCCACAAACCATACAAGAAGAAATCTCTGCTCTTTTTTCTTTATGAAGATGTAAGATTGAACAGCAGCAAAGATCGGAAGGAATAGGTAATATCTCCGAACAAACAAATATTTTATATTATTACCGATATGTTTTACTAATGAAATTAGATATGTAGAAAAATTGATTTTCTCATTTGCTTGAGTATATGGGAAAAAATCATAATAGTAATAAATGTAATTCGATCGGAATATGGAGAAACGATAGTAAAAATTATTCTCAGTTATTAAATAATATATCCCCTCTAGACACAAAAAGGCGGAAATGATTAATAGCGGAATCATGGCTTGAAATCTGTTTTTCTTTCCGAGGAATAAGTTATACAGAAAATATCCCGCCAATAATATGATATAATAATAAGCATACTCTTTGAATAAAATAGAAACTGATAAGCAGATTCCTGCGATCACATAATAGATATAGTTATTTTGCCTTGCAGCTTTTATATAGAAATAAATTCCGAGATTGATAAAGAAAACACACTCAAGATCAGAAAAGTTTATTGATGCGAATATGATATCAACCGGAAAGAATGCTGCGAGGAATGAAGCAGTAAGTGAGATTCTTTTTTGATTTATAAGTTCTTCAGAAATTTTATATACAAGAATCACGCTTAGGATAGAAAGAATAAATGGGAAAAGCACACTAACAATTTCGTTATATCCGAACAATGCAAAGAATAGCGAATTGAACAGCGTTGAGAACTTTCTGATTAAAAATATTGGATAGCCGGCAAAACCGGAATTATAAGATCCGTCTAAAAGCTGGAATGAAAGCCAGTTGTAATAAGAGTCATCAGAGAATACAAGACCATTGAAAAATATTATCCTAATAATAACGGCAGCAACTAAAATTAGGAGAAGGAAATATTTCTGCGGAATTAAGAAATTAAAACTGTTTTTAGTATTAGAAATTTCTGAATTCAACTTGTTGTTTTATAGAAATATTTTAAAATGTATACAGAATAGAGATAATGTGCGAATCGCCAAGGCCATACTTAACCGGCACGTAAGCATAATCAAGGTTGATTCCCTTCCAGTTAACTCCAAATCCGGCAGAAATATTTTTTGTATTATACCCGCTCGCATAGCCAAAGCGGAGAGATAGCAATTTATCATAAACCGCTTCTCCTCCGATGTGAAGGTGTGAATCATCTTGTAAAGTATATTTTTGAAAACCGGCAAGAGCTGTAAAATCTAATTTCGAATTTTGTAACGAAAAATTATAGGCAGCACCTAAACGGAAATCCGTTGGCAGTTTTGTTGATTCGTTACGAAGTTCATTCATAGAACCTAAATTGCGGATAGCGGCGCCAAAAGTAAGTCCGGCTATATTATTTTGATAATTTACACCGAAGTCAAAACCATATCCAGATGCATCATCAGAAAATAAATTTTCATAGATGTATTTATAAGTAACACCAAAATAAATTTTTTCAAGCATATGAAAAGCTGTTGAGATACTGCCGTTAAAATAATGCGCGCTAAATTTTGATTGCACATCTCCCGGTGTTGTGCGGATTTCTATATCAGCAATGTTTGTTGTGTTTACACCAACTGCAATGGGTAAACCAAATGCAGTAAAACTTCCGGCAAACATTTCGGAATTCAAATCTTGCAGTAGTGAGTTGTGAGTAAATGATAACTGAGTTTTACAATTCACAGCTAAAAGTGATGGATTGTAATTCAATGCTGATAAGTCATTTACGCCTACAACTCCAAGATCACTCATTGCCACGTTCCGCGCGCCAAATCCAAATTTTAGAAATGACAAGCCGGAATTGCCGGCTGATTGGGCGAACATTGTTGCACTAATCATAAATAGGAATAAAATCTTTTTCATTATTCTTTCTTTTTAGAAATTAACATTTATACCAACTATATGCTGGCTGCCCGATGAATACGGTTCGATAACAAAAGCATAATCAAGACCAATTTTCAGAGAATTTAACAGATGGAAATATGAGAACCCGAATGTTGGTCTGACCGGAAAATCAAAATTGCTCAGATTTAATTTGTCAAGACCGGCGCGTAAAAATAAATTTTCGTAAATATTATACTCACCGCCGGCACGCAAAATATTTGTACCGCCGTTGCTGCTCTCAAATTCAACTGCTGCAATAATTTTTGGTTCATCGAACTTATATGAAAAACCGATTTTTTTCAGCAGTGGGAATTTATTTTTAGTAATACTGCCGCTTGTTCCATAAATTTTACCGGTGTCCCATTCATATTTGCTGTTGATATCGGAAAGCATGAATGATAAAGTCATCTTCTCGTTCAAAGAATATAGCGCACCTAAATCAAAACCTAATCCCGTTGAAGTTAAATTTTCATACAATTTATAGTAGTAGAATTTAAAAGCAATACCAATAGATAGTTTTTCAGAGAATCTATTTGCTACTGCAATGAAAAATTGATTCTCACTCGTTGAAATATCTCCGGTTTTTCTTCCTTCACTATCGCGCGCATCAATCTTAGAAACTCCGGCATTTATCAAACCGATACTTATTCCAGCTACAGATCTTGGTTTGATATTACCTTCAGCATCTTGTTTCTTGCCGAGTTCAAATCTTCGTGTAAAATTTAAAAAATTGAGAGAACGGTCCAACGACAAAATTGAATAAGAAGTTTGAAAAGAATTTCCTTCCTGAAATGAAGCAAGAGCCGGATTATAATAAGAAACAAGACTCCCTTCTTTCACGGCGGACATTGCGTTGCCCATTCCCATACCTCGTGCGCCAAAGCCCATTCTGCTGAAAGCACCTGGCATACTGCTAATATTAGAAACAGTCGATTGAGCGGAAACAATCGCAGAAAGAAAAATTATTTGGAGAAATACTTTTTTCATCATTACATGATCACCATAATTTTTCCAAACAAAGGTGTTCCCGAACCAAGATCAATGCGGTAGAAATAAACTCCATTCGGAACAATTTTGCCGCTCTCATCTCTACCATCCCAAAGATCAAGCTGTTCACTATTCGGAATGCGCGGCGCATTTTGAATAACAGTTCTAACTAAATTCATTCCGAAATCTAAAATTCTGATTGTAACATTTGCCGATTCTGAAGTAGAATATTTTATTCTTACCTGTTCTGAGTTCGGAGAAAATGGATTAGGGAATGCAAAAGTCTCTGATGTTGATGCCAATTTTTCCGCTGCAATAAAAACTTTCCATTTGCCGGTCCAAAATCCGGTTGTTTCATTTAATCGTGCTAAACCATCATTTGAAGCAAGAAAAATATCCGAAGAGTTATTACTTCTTCTGTTAACTTTTACAGCGAGAAAATGTTTTGTATTGATGCTGATGTTTGTGTTATCATCTTTTATTTCCGGGGCAGCAATCCACGTAGCACCATTATTACTGCTTCTATAGACACCGCTCTCCGTTGCAGCGAAAATATCAGCATCTGAATAATTTCCCGATACACCAAAATATTTGAAACCAAAATCGTGAACTTTTTCACCGCTCAAATAATTTTCCCAACTCTGTCCTCCGTCATTTGTAACACTCACACCCCAGAACTCTGATTGTCCTTCTGCTTTCCATGTCCCCGCCCAAATCGAATTATCAAAATCATTCTTCTCAAGAGCTAAAACAAAATTACCGCTAATCGGTTTAGTTTGATTTGTATGACTGAATTTAACCCAACTGATACCGCCGTCCGTACTTTTATTAATTCCTCCTGCTGTACCAACATAGATTGTGTTATCATCAACTGCGAGAATTGAAAACGCACGGTGATTTAAATTACCAGTATACCCTAATTTTCCAGAAGATGGTGCGAGATCAAAGCTAAGTTTATCGGCTGGCTTAATAGAATTGAGATTGTCTGGTGGCAGAACAACTCTCTGCCAAGTTTTTCCCATATCGGTAGATTTTCTGCATCCGCCGGAAAACGCTACTATCCAAATTGTATTTTTAGTGAAAGCGATATCATAAATAAAATTTTGCGCTACCGCAGTAACAGGTAATGCCCTAAGCTTATTAGCACCATAAGTGATTGTAGAATCTCCGGGATTATCAACAGGCTGGGGAATTTCATTCCAAGTTGAACCTGAATCAGAGGAATATCTTAATCCCGTTCCAACCGGAGTATTCGAACCAAGTAAGTTTTCCATGTGCCATGTTGCTGCCCAGATAATTCCGTCATTATATCCAACCGATGAAACACTTTCAGTTCCGAATACTGTGCTTCCATAGTTTGTCCAGTTCTCTCCATTATCCGTTGATTTGCTGAGTCCATTAGATGTAGCAAGAAAAATCATATTATCTTTTATTAAAATTCTCTCGATAGTATTACTAACCGGAGTTTGATCGGAAGTTTTTGATAATCTCTTCGTACTAAAATTATAGTCCGAAGGGATTTGTTGAGCAATCAGTCCAGTAGTTACAAAGAGAATAAAATAAATGGCAAATAATTTCTTCATTAATTAACCGGTAAATTATGTGAGATTGGATCGCTGTATTTTCCACTACGGTCTCTTGCTTGTAATTCGAAGCGCCATGTTCCTGTAGGTTGACCTGATGGAAATGTTAGAACGGCTGAATAAATCCCATCCTGCGCTATACGATCTCCATTTACAGAAGTATTCCCGTCGTCAAATAACATAAATTTTGAAATGCCTTGACTGTTGATAACCAAAGTACCATTTGGACGGTATAGTTTATAATAGACTGAATCAATATCGCTCTGCCCATTAGGATCTACTGCTTTCACAGAGAAAGTGAACTGTTGACCAATATTTACTGCAAGCGGAAAATTTTCATCCGAAATTACAGGCGGAAGATTATTCTGTCCATTGTTAAAAGTGAAAATATGCACTCCGGCTTTTACTAAATTCTCCGGCGTCTGACGGATATTATTTTCAATAAAATATTCGATCTGATAGTTGCCGTTTGGATTCAATTTCCCCATTACAAACTTTGCGGAATAAATCCCATCATCTTTCTTCTGATCACCGGTGGAAGTTAAGTTGCCGTCGTCATACATCATAATCTGATCCTTAATCGATAGAGCCCCATCAATGGAACTCACCTTACACCAGACATTGAATACTGAACCATAATTCGAAATCTGAACTGAAGTTACAATCGTAGAATCTGTTTGCGAATAAGAGAAACTCGCAGGGGCTGTTATTCCTACAATCTTATAATCAACCGTTTTCAAATCAACAATTCCATCCGGGATTTTATCGCACGATAAAAGTGAAAATGCAATTAACGCAGAATAAATTAGATTTTTATTTAAGATTTTTTTCAATGTAGATGAAATAATAACGAATTGATTGCCCGGTCTGTTCAAAGTGGATTTGATATGAAATGAAAAAATGGACATAATAGAAAATTGCCAATCTTGTTGTGAAAAACACTAAAAATAAAAAGTAGCAAAATTTTCTATAATCTTTCCCATTTTCTTGCTAGTAAATTAAAAGATGTTTGCATACATAGTCAAGTCAATTTTATAAGGGTCTAAATGTATTCAGCCCTTTCATAAAATAGCTACAATAAGTTTTTACGCTGTTACTCCAACATTCTGCGCAAGTTCCATTCCTTTTTCAAGCGCTTGCTTGTTAAGAGGAATTAGATGATGATATCTTTCCGGAAGAACTTTTTTAATTCCTTCGATAATATTTTCCATCTTAATTATCGGTTTCTTCTGAAGAAACGCACCAAGCACAATCATGTTCATTACTTTTGAATTCTTCAACTTTGTCGCTTCATTTGCAGCTTCAATTGGAATTATATCTATATCTTTTCTCGTAGGAGGATTCAAAATTGTGCTCGCTTCATAAATCAAAAGTCCGCCAGGTTTAACTGCAGATTCAAATTTGTCTAATGAGGGTTGATTAAGCGCAATTACTGTATCAAACTTTGTGAGTATTGGTGAACTGATTTTAGTATCACTTATAATGGCAATACAGTTTGCAGTACCGCCTCGCATCTCCGGTCCGTAAGACGGCATCCAGCTTACTTCTTTATTTTCCATTACTCCGCTGTAACAGAGAATTTGTCCCATCGACAAAACACCCTGACCGCCGAATCCCGCAATAATTATTTCTTCTTGCATATCAATTCTCCTTTGCTGGTACTTTTAAATCACCGAGTGGATAGTACGCCAGCATGTTTTCTTCCATCCATTTGTTTGATTCAACAGGTGTCATTTTCCAATTCGAAGGACAATTGGAAACTATCTCTACAAAACTCAATCCTTTTTTAAGTTCTTGATACTTGAAGCCGTTCAAGATCGCTTTTTTCGCTTTGCGAACATTAACAGGAGTGTTAACAGCGCATCGTGTAGCATAATAAACTCCAGGAAGTTGAGCTATCAAATCCGTAATCTTGAGAGGATTACCCATTATAGCAATATCGCGTCCGAATGGTGTCGTTGTTGATTTCATTCCAACTAAAGTTGTAGGCGCCATTTGTCCGCCTGTCATTCCATAAATTCCGTTGTTGATGAAAACAATCAAAATATTTTCACCGCGGTTACAAGTATGAATTGTTTCTCCGGTTCCAATTGCAGCAAGGTCACCATCGCCTTGATATGAGAACACGTATTTATCAGGCAAAACACGTTTAATTCCTGTTGCTGCTGCAGATGCGCGTCCGTGCGGAGCTTCAGTCATATCTATGTTCATGTAATTGTACATAAAGACAGAACATCCTACCGGCGCAACCCCAATTGTTTTATCCTGAATACCGAGTTCGTCAATAACTTCTGCAATTAGTCTATGCGCAACACCGTGCCCGCAGCCCGGACAATAATGCATCGGTGTATCAAGCAATGTCTCGGGTTTCTCAAATACTAAATTTTCATTTACACAGATATTTTCTTCTGCAATCACTTCCGAGAAGTATTGTTCTTCAGTCATTGTTTTTTCGTTCATACCATTTCTCCTACAAATTTTTCTTCCAGCTTGTGAAGTATTTCTTCCGGTGTGGGAACTACTCCGCCCATCCTTCCGAGAAACTCAACGGGAATTTTACCATTAACAGAGAGACGAACATCTTCAACCATTTGCCCGGCGTTCATTTCAACAGTGAGCATTCCTTTTACCTTATCGGCAAGCTTATTTAATTCATTAGATGGATACGGGAATAAAGTAATTGGTCTGAATACACCAACTTTAATTCCTTTTTGGCGCGCAAGCTGAGCAGCTTTTTGACAGATTCGCGCAACTAAACCGAAAGCGACCAAAATTATTTCTGCATCGTCACATTCAAATTTATCGAAACGGATCTCTTGGTTCTCAATCTCGCGATATTTTTTCTGAAGATGAAGATTGATCTCTTGCATTTTATCTGCTTCGATATGAAGAGAAGTGATAAAATTTCGTTCGCGTGTTTTCGGCTTACCAACTGTAGCCCAATCAGGTTCTTCGGTAGTTCTTGACAACTGAACCGGTAATTCAACTTTCTCCATCATCTGTCCAAGCGCGCCGTCTGTAAGAATCATAACAGGATTTCTCCACTTAAATGCAAGATCAAATCCAAGCTTAACATGGTCAACCATTTCTTGAACAGTTGAAGGAGCTAAAACAATTAATTTATAATCGCCATGTCCTCCTCCTTTAACCGC
Source organism: Bacteroidota bacterium (assembly GCA_021801605.1). Lineage (GTDB taxonomy): Bacteria > Bacteroidota > Ignavibacteria > Ignavibacteriales > Melioribacteraceae > Fen-1258. The sequence continues at coordinate 5,554 of JAJYXU010000007.1, read as the reverse complement.
TTGAAAATAATCTCCTTGCGATGGCTGAATCGTTCCAAGTCCCGGGCCGCCCCGTACAACATTCACTAAGAGGCATGGCAGTTCAGCGCATGCAATGTAAGAAATACCTTCCTGCATTAAACTTATTCCAGGTGATGATGAAGAGGTCATTACTTTTTTCCCGGTACCTGCGGCACCATAAATCATATTTATTGCAGCTACTTCACTTTCTGCCTGTAGAACAACCATACCGGTTCTCTCTAAAGCATCTTGAGCCAAGTATTCTAATACTTCAGATTGCGGGGTGATAGGATAGCCGAAGTATGCATCGCAGCCAGCAAGAATAGCGGCTTCAGCAAGAGCTTCGTTGCCTTTCATTAGTTTTAATTCTTTCATGCGTTCACCGTTACTGTTATATCACCTGTTATATTGGAAATTGTTGCCACCTGCTCTTTCTTCTTTTCAGTTTTGCGGTAGACTTTTATAATGCCATCGGGACAAACCAAAGCGCAGTTAGTGCATCCAGTACAGTTATCTTCTATCTTTACTATATAATGATAACCTTTAGAATTTATTTTGCGCGAGAGTTCGAGCGAGTCTTGAGGACAGGCAACGGCACATAGTTCACAACCTTTACATTTTTCGATATCGATTAAGATATCGCCTTTTACTTTTGCCATCTTTTTCACCTCTTGTTTGAAAAATAAAAAGGTCACAGCTTATGGCAGCAACCTTTCTTGATCAGTTTCTAATCTATTATTTATCTCGATTAATATTATTTTCATCTAAAGCCGGTATAAGACGATAATTACTTGAAACTAACGTGCCATAAAATTAATTCTTCCTTTCAATTTACAGCCCCATTTACTTCATTTAATCAATGTTTTCAAACGCATTTATCTTTAGCAGTCAGCTTTCAGCAACATGCTTTTTAATTTTTGAGAATGACCAATCCTTTCTGAGAAAATTAGTTATCTCATTCTTGCCGTTCCAAAAATAAGGAAAATTTATAGAAGTTCAATGAAATGGGAAAAATGAGTGGGATCGTTTTTCAGATGATTCTGAACAGATGAATTGTAATCTTTTATTACACTGCGTGATAAAAACTGCTAACGAGTGGTGATGATTCAACTGCTTACAGAGCAAACCTTAAGTTGGCGTTTTATTGAAATGTTTGGAGATTCTTATCGAAAGGAGCTATAATTTTTCATTAAAATATCTATTCAATTCTTCTCTACTTATTCCCGCTTGTTTCAAGATTTCCATTAAAGTTCCAATAGGTAAATCACTATTATGAAGAGGAACTACTACTCTCCTCTTTGCATCCGGATTATAAAAAATATAATGACTGCCTTTTACACTATCAAGAATGAATCCCTTATCTTCAATGATCTTGATGATCTTCTTTGGGGTGAGAGTAGGTAAACTACTCATTTTGGCTGATTGTTAAGTTATATTCTAGGACACCATCATCGGAAGGAATAGGTTCCCCATGTTCTTTCAAACTTTCTATATAACCCTCAATCGCTTCTCTCGCCATGAGCATAGATTCTTCAACAGTATCACCATATGTAACACAACCCTGTAAGGAAGGAACTGTAACAGTGTATCCACCTTCATTTTCTTTTTTTAACATTTCTTTGTAGTTAAGTACTTTCATTTCGATTCCTTTCTTTCTTTAACTAAAATAAACCTACAAAGAATATTCTCATTTTTCAACGGGTCTCTATGTACAACAAACTAAATATTCAAATTCTCGGGTTGATTCATCTCAAACTCCCACCGCAATGGGTTATCTTCAATGTACTTTCTGATATTAAATAATTCTTTCTCGTTACGTATGATACGGTCATAAAAACGCAACTGCTATGAAAAATTATTAAAATCATTTTTGTTAGCCCAGCGTTTTACTGAACCTTTGAATTGGTTAATTATTACCGACAACGAATTTTTGATTGGTCTGACAAATTGTTTATCAGTTTTATTTTGTAAAGACTCGCCGCGGCGAGTCTCTACGTTTGGGATGTTCTCGTTTAATATTATTATTCCATGGAAATGATTCGGCATTACTACATAATAATCTAATTCAACATTAGTCCTTACTAGTTTAGTTTTCAACCATTCTTCTTCTACAACCTTTCCTAATTCATTTATTTTCATACCACCATTAACAATCTTACCAAACCATTCTTCATGGTCTTTGGTATTAATCGTAACGTAATACCACCACGGATTCGCATAATCCCAAACGTTCAACCGTGCTGATTCAAGACGATATTTGTTTTGGTATTTTGACATATAATAAGATGATTGTAAAAAGAAACTAATTCGTTCGTGAATAATATTCTATTAAAATGAGATGTAGCATCGGCGCGTATTTATGTTTGTCGAACCGAAATATTTCTGTAGAGACTTGCCGCTGCAAGTCTTTACGTTGGGAAGATAAAAAATTTATTTAATTCCAAGCTCTGCGTGCTTATCTGCGTGGTATGAACTGCGCACCAGCGGCGATGATTCAACTGCTTTCAATCCAATCTGCAATCCGTAATCTTTATAGAATTTGAATTCATCGAGTGTTACAAAACGATGAACCGGCAAATGATTTTTTGTCGGCTGAAGATATTGTCCGATTGTCATTATATCGCAACCGTGATTATAAAGATCACTAATTAGTTCTACTACTTCTTCCTTGGTTTCTCCAATGCCGACCATTATTCCGCTTTTTGTTCTTAACCCATGATTTTTGAACCAACTAATAAGAGCAAGACTTCGTTCATATTTAGCTTGTGGACGAACACCATGATAAAGCCGTTGAACAGTTTCTAAATTGTGGTTGAGAATATCCGGCGGATTTTGCAAAATAATATTGAATGATTCCTCATCACCTTTAAAATCGGGAATCAAAATTTCGATCGTCGTTTCAGGCATCTTTTGGCGGATGAGCAGAACAGTTTCAGAAAAGATTGATGAGCCGCCGTCTTTCAACTCATCACGGTCAACAGATGTGATAACTACATGTTTAAGATTTAATGCTTCAACAGATTCTGCAACCCGTCTTGGTTCATCTAGATCCAATTCGTTCGGAATTCCTACTTTGATGTTACAAAATCCGCAACTTCTCGTACAGGTATCGCCGAGAATCATAAACGTTGCAGTTCTTCTATTCCAGCACTCGGCAAGATTAGGGCATTTAGCTTCTTCACAAACCGTATTCAATTTTGATTTGCGCATCAGTTCATGAACTTCTTTGTAATTTTGACCAACTGGAAGACGTACTTTTAACCAATCAGGACGTTTACCAAGTTCCGGTCTGTCTTTTTCAATTTCTTCTGCAAATTTTTTCTGATGTTGGTTAATCATAAGATCTTTTCCTTCTTTCTCTTGCTTGCCCGGCGTATTTTTGACGGGTCCATGATCTTGTTCTTGATCTTAATCTTGTTCGCTTTAATAAATTGAACAAGAGCATGAGCACGATCAAGAACAAGACTTTACACTATATTTGTATCAAAATTTTCTAATGTTTCTTTTATTGACTTCAGAAATTTACCACCCAACATTCCATCAACCAAACGGTGATCGTGACTGAGCGAAAGATACATCATCGGTTTGATTGCAATACTTTCAACCCCCTCATTTTCTACAACTACAGGTTTTTTTGTAACGGCGCCTACTCCAAGAATTCCAACTTCAGGTTGATTGATTATTGGCGTACCGAATAGTGAACCGAATACTCCATAGTTTGTAATAGTAAACGTTCCATCTGTAATATCATCTGTTACAAGTTTTTTTGTGCGTGCGCGGTTACCGAGATCGGCAATTGCTTTCGATAATCCGCGAAGATTTTTCTCGTCAGCATTTTTGATATTAGGAACGATCAATCCATTTGGTTCAATAGCCACTGCAATTCCAAGATTGATATATTTTTTCATCACAATGTTGTTACCATCAATAGAAGCATTCATCATTGGAAATTCTTTCAGTCCTTTGATAATAGCAGACGAAATGAATGACATATAAGTGAGTTTTATTCCTTCATTTGCAGAAAATGTCTCTCGGTTCTTCTCTATGAAATTATGAATGCGGGACATATCAACTTCAATAATTGCCGTAACATGAACAGAAGTGTCTCGGCTGTTGATCATATGATTCATTATGCGTTGACGGTTAATATCCATTGGAATTATTTCTGTACGCTGACCGGCATTAGATTTCACCCCAACTGTTTTGGCAAGAGAAACAACTTCCTCTTTCTTACCATGAAGTCTTGACGATAAATTTGTGCTCTTCTTTCTGTTTTGAACATATTTAAGCAAATCATTTTTAGTTAGCCGTCCGCCGGCTCCGGTTCCCACAACCGTTTCCAATTCACTCATCGAAACACCTTCTACGCGGGCTATATTTAGTACAAGGGGCGAGTAAAATATATTCGAATTGCCTGTATACTCAGTAGCTTGAGCAGTTTGTAATTTTTTCACTTCTTGCTCTTGCTCATAATCTTGCTCTTGATCTTCTTTCTTGAACTCACTTTTCGGTTTGATGATACCGCCGCTTGTAGAAATTTTTGCCACTACCACTCCAACTCCGACAGTATCATTTTCAGCGAAAAGAATTTCAGCAATTATTCCATCAACAGGTGATGGAACTTCGGTATCAACTTTGTCTGTGCTTATTTCAAAAATAGTTTCATCACGTTTAATTTTATCGCCAACTTTCTTATGCCATTTAATAATAGTTCCTTCAATAATTGATTCACCCATTTTAGGCATTGGAACATCAATCAATTCGTCGCCAATTTGAGTTGTTGAAGGTACCTCGACTACGCTCGGTTTGACACCTTTTTGATTTTGTTGTTCTGATTGAGAACTATCAGTTTCAATAACAGCTACAACCGTTCCAACAAGAACGGTTTCCTGTTCAAAAACTTTTACATCCACCAGAACGCCATCTTCCGGGGAAGGAATTTCAGTATCAACCTTATCGGTGCTTATCTCGTAAATGATTTCATCTTTTTTAACTTTGTCCCCTTTTTTCTTATGCCATTTGATCAGCGTTCCTTCGTTAATGCTTTCGCCCATCTTTGGCATTACAATTTCAACTTTCATTACTTCTCCATTACTTTTGTTGAACAGATTTTTAATCTGTTCACAGACAGATTGGAAATCTGCGCTACTATTTATAAGATAACAATTATTTATTTGTTGAACAGATTTTTAATCTCTTCACAAGCAGATTGGAAATCTGCGCTACTATTTAAAGATAACAATTATTTATTTGTAGGACAGATTTTTAATCTCTTCACAGACAGATTGGAAATCTGCGCTACTATTTATAAGATAACAATTATTTATTTGTTGAACAGATTTTTAATCTGTTCACAAGCAGATTGGAAATCTGCGCTACTATTTATAAGATAACAATTATTTATTTGTTGAACAGATTTTTAATCTGTTCACAGACAGATTGGAAATCTGCGCTACTATTTATAAGATAACAATTATTTATTTGTTGAACAGATTTTTAATCTGTTCACAAGCAGATTGGAAATCTGCGCTACTATTTATAAGATAACAATTAT
>JAJYXU010000130.1 GCA_021801605.1 Bacteroidota bacterium | reverse complement strand
ATAGAGATTCTTCATTTCTCCGGCTAATGCCGGATTCATTCAGAATGACAAGTTCTGCAACACACTCTACCGGCAGGCAGGCGCCAAGTCTATAAACTGCGTAAGGTGAGTTATTAACTATTTTTTGCTGATAAATTATAGTTCAAACATCATTTGCAGATATGCGTAGCTTGAGTTATACGGTATGTCCAGTGTTATATTTTTCTTAATTACCTTCCGAAAGATAAAATCGAACACTATCTTGCGCACAGGTTCAAATCTTAAATCGAGTGTAAAAGTATTTGTATTAATTCTTTCTCCGTCAAGAAATTCAATTCGCATGGGATCTATATTATCGCGGTGCGCAACAAATGCGTCTCCACCGGCATTAAATGAAAGGTTTCCTTGTGAATCATAAATATTTTGACCATGGCGGATATATTGATACTCAAAGTTGAACCGTATCCATTCATTTACATTGTATGAAATGCGTGTAAAAATTTCATCCGAGTTTGGACCAATTTGATGACCAAGAATTTGATTCCACGCTGTATAAGTATCTTTAGGATTTATATGAGAGTAAACATACGGGCGAATTCGGGTGTATTCTAATACGACCGATAAATCGTTGATAGAGAAAGGTGAATACCAAAACACACCAAATTGATATCCGGTTTTGTTTATGTATTTTGAAAAATCCTGCAAATTGCCAAGAGGGTTATCATCTAAAAAATATGTGCCTTGTATTTCCACATCTTTAATGAAATGCGTTTGAAAATCCAGCCACAGCGCTCCGTTGTCTCTATCCTGCAATGACATCTCTTCGAATTTGTAAAAGGCAAATGGATTTAAATATGCAAGATCAATTCCTCTTCCCGAATAAATTATGTTTTCGCCAAGTCCAAACTCGATTAAATTATCGAAATGAAGTTTAAAACGATTCATTGCGATAAACTTGGTGTAGTTAAGTGAGTGATCAATATTATATACTCCGGCAGTTGATGCATGCAAGGAAGTAAAATTAAACACTCCGTAATTAAAATCTATTTTCAAAAAATCTAACACAGGATGATCGCCGGATAAAACTAATTTGCTTCCGTAACCATAACCAAATTTAATTTTCTCTCGCCCGATCTGAAAAGAAAGCGACATATCTTTAGCTGGTTCGGTGTAATACCGTAGGTATCCTTCTGTAAAATCATAGTTGCCAATGTTTTCTATGTTCTCAACATATTTAAAATTATATTTCAAGCGTGGGTCAAGCGTTGTTGCAAAACTCGAAGAACCACTTACACCGCCTTTTTGAACTGTTAAACTGTAGCCGAGTTTTTCAAAAAGTGTTCCGCGAAAACGAAAACCGATATCATACAGCCATGAATTGTTCACAAATGGTTTGAAATTCTGTCCGTATATTGCTCTTCCCATCACATTCAAAAAATAATTAGCGCTTTCTCCACGGTAAGCGTAAACATATCTTAATTTATTTGATAAGAAATCGCTCCCATTATTAGAGAAGCCTGCGTTATTACCAAAAAGCTGATATGTGTTTGTGCTGTCAGCCGCATAATCGTAAAACTCATCTTGAAATTTCTTGAGTAATTTTTTTTCTGTTACGTTCAGTTCGTCAATTCGTTTCGCAATCAATTCGAGATTCTTTGTAACTTCTGCTCGCGACATACCCGGATTATCGTCGTGAATAAAACCAAGAATATTTTTTACACTCATTTCTTTAATGAATGTGTAAACTTGATGATCAATGGGGACATCTTCCTGCTGGGGAAAGGAATTAGAAGTAAGGAGTAAAAAGTAAATAGAAAGAAGTAAGAAGTAAGGAGTAAGAAGTATGTTAGTTCTTTTTGTTTTCATGATCAGGCATCTACAGTTTTTGGTGCAAGAAATTTATTATAAAGAATTAGACCAATAATAGTAACTACGCCGATCATACTGAAAACAAGCCAAAGCGTGCCCGGCTGGTTTAAATTATCAACAAAGTGCACGTATAGATTAGCGCCTAAAATTCCGCCGATACCACTGCCAAGAACACCATACAAGAAAGCATACCCCAGATAAAGAGCTTTCTTATCTTCCGGGGCAATTAAACCAACGTAACTAATGAATTTAGGATGAGCAGTCATTTCACCAATTGAAAATATGATAATTCCTATCATGAACACCCAGATGTTGGCAGAGATAGCAAGAACTGCCATGCCTATTGTTCCCATCGTAATACCGGCAATCATTGTGGGTAGAGCTTTAGTATTTTTCACGATATTGGAGACAACAATTTGCAAAAGGATAATTGTACCGGCGTTGATAACTGTTACATGCTCAATATCAAATTTCCAGTTGAGATTTATACCGACCGATGCAAAAAGTCCGTTCACTCCGTTATTGAGCGAAGTTGCATCAACATATTTTTGAACATACCACAAAACGGAATCGAACATTTGAAAATAGAGAATCCAGAAACCCGAATAGATAACTATTAGAGTGATAAACCTAACATCGGTTAATACCATTATCATCCCTTTAAGAACTTCGGCAAAGTTTTTTGTGCTTGCGGGTTTTTTCGGTTCTTTATAGATAAATAAAGTTGGGATAAGCATAACAGATGTTCCAATTGCAGAAGCAAGCATTACATATTGCCAACCGAATGCGTTCTTAATATAAGGAACAAGAATTAATGGGAATAAAAACGCGCCCAAGTTAATTGACCAGTAATAAATTCCGAATCCGATTGTGCTGTTATATTGATTTGTCTCGCGCGCAATTGTACCGGAGATCATTGGTTTAAATGCACCGGCGCCAACGCCCATTATTACCAGACTGGCAAAAACCATTGAATATTCTGTGGTCTGACTTGTAAGAAAGTATCCAAGCCCTAAAAAGATAAATGCAAATGTGAGGGTTTTTTTATAGCCGAATCTATCGCCAATGGCTCCGGCTAATATGGGCAGAATATAAAGAAGCGGCTGAATAGTACTCTTAATAACGCCGACACTTTCTTTACTATAATTTAGTTGGTCAACCATATACACAGATAGAATGCTCATCATTCCGTAATAAGAACCGCGTTCAAAAAATTCCATTACTATTACTGTCCAGAAATTTTTAGGGAACGAGCGGAATGTTGATTTTTTTACTTCTACAGTTTCAGCCATTTGCAATCCGCGTTTAGTTGTAGTTTGACTAATTATTGAATTCGCGTCTATAAGTTAAAGCTATATTTTGAAATTTGCTGAAAGTAAAAGGAATAGAAGGCAGATTATTTATGATTGTTATGATTCAAAATGATCTTAAAAAAAACATACCAACCCGAGTTCTATGGTCTTTAATTTTTGTCAGCTGTAACTGTCACACTGAAAATTCCAACACCGCTTTCTCTGTAAAGTTTAAGCTCCGTTTCGGACAAATATTCTCTTAAAATTTCATCCGGTAGGTCAATCACTTTTGTTTTTTTAACTTCAACATTTTTAAACCTGGAATCTGAAATAATTTTTAAGTACTCATCATATTGAACAGCGCCGGCAACGCAGCCTGCATACATTTCTGCCGATTTTTTCAAATTTATTGGTAACTCGCCCTTGATTACAATATCAGAAACACAAAAATGACCGCCAGGTTTTAATATTCTATAGATCTCTGCAAATGCTTTTTGTTTATTAGGCACAAGATTTAGAACGCAGTTGCTTACAACAACATCGGCAGAAGAATTATCGAGCGGCATCGCCTCAATTTCGCCGAGATAGAACTCAACGTTTCCAAAACCAAGTTTTTTCTTGTTTCTGTTTGCCACGTCAATCATCTCTTGCGTCATATCAATTCCGATCACTTTACCCTCATCACCAACAAGTGCGCGCGCTACGAATACATCATTACCCGCTCCGGAACCTAGATCTACAACCACATTGCCTTTTTTAATTCCGGCATATTCGGTAGGAAGTCCGCACCCCAAACCAAGATCGGCATCTTTCATATAGCCATCAAGATTGTCGTATTCATCATTCATAACAGTATAGCCGACAATTTTATTTTCAGTTCCACAGCATGAAGCCGGTCCGCAACACGAACCAGATTTTTTTGCAATCTCTCCATATTTTTCTTTTACCATTTCTTTAATAATTTCGTTTTGATTATTCATACTAGCTCCTTTGCTCTTAGCAACATACTTTTTTAAATAATTTATTTAATTCTTCTTTGGCTTTTTCCATTGTCTTTGTGTTTAAGCAGTAGCAGACTTTCGGCCCGTCGATTTCTCCTTCTATAAGACCAACTCGTTTTAATTCTTTTAAATGCTGAGAGACGGTTGCCTGTGCGAGTGGCAGCAGTTCCACAATATCACCACAGACACAAACATTTTTTGCTGAGAGAATTTTTAAAATTTTACTTATGAGACAACCTCTTTCTAAAATACAAAATCAATTTCTTGTTGGCATTTCTTCTGCCTTCTTATCCACAACAATTTTGTGATCAAGATTAGCCGAGTGCAATGCAATATTAGCAGAGAGTTTCACTGTTTTTAAAATCTTTTCAAAATTTATCTTTTCAACATCGTCCGTCGGTCTGTGATAATCTTCTCTCATATCATCAAAGAAAAATACTACCGGAATTCCTTTTTTAGCAAAGTTATAATGATCGCTGCGTGAATAAAACCGGTTCGGGTCTTTTGGGTCATCATATTTATAATTCAGAACAAAATTTACAGTCTTAGAATTTTCTTCTTTCACAATTTCAGCAAACTCAGAACTCAGTTTATCAGATCCAATACAGTGCAGCGAATCAGTGCTTTCTCGTCCAACCATATCCATATTAATATCGGCAATAACGTTTTTCATAAAACTACCATTTTCGGTTGCAAACTTAGAGCCCAGCAATCCTTTTTCCTCGCCGGTATTAAAAAGAACTATGATTGATCTTCTGTTTTGGTTAGACGCTGCCAACAGCCTGGCGGCTTCAAGTACAGCAACTGTTCCGGAGCCGTCATCATCTGCACCGTTACTTACAACCGATCCTCTTGTACCAAGGTGATCATAGTGAGCGCTTAAAACAACAAATTCATTTTTTAGAATCGGGTCTGTTCCTTCTATTAATCCAATTACATTTCTTGCATGTACAATTTTTGAAAATGGTTTAATGTCATACCCGAGTTTTTTATTTAACTCAAAAGTTTGCAAAGGTTCTTTCTCTTTAAGCATCTCGTTAATTTTCTCGAACGAAAATTTTTCATCTGCTAATAATTTTTCGGCAAATTTTTCACCAATAGTAAATACCGGAATGTTTTTAACCGTTTCCTCTCCTTCTTTAGTAATAAAAGCGAGTGATGACTTAGTTGCATAATCTCTAAATAACTTCCAATAGTCCTTCATTCGTTCCTCAAAAACAATAAGCACACCGGATGCGCCCTTCTCTTTTGCAAGTTTTATTTTGGATTCTGTATTTGAATATGGTGTTGGTTTGGCGCCGTTAAAAAAATCATCTTTCTCACTATACGGCTCGCCAGATAAAATTAATATTGTTTTCCCTTTAACGCCTATATTAGAATAGTCGTCATAATTAAATTCCTTTGCAGTAATTCCATACCCGGCAAATACAATTTCGGTTGTTAGTTTTGCAAATGACGAGTCTGCAAGTCCTCTCGATGTTTTAATAAAATCTTCTCCTAAAAAAAAATCTGAAAGAATAGAGCCGGCGTTATTGAGCAAATACATTTTTGTATCCATTGCATAGCCGGAGGAGAGCAGTTCAAAATTTTGAAAATATGTGCCGTTATCACCCAACGGTTTAACGCTATATTTCCCAAGTTCGGATGCAATAAAAAGGGAAGCGAGTTTTTCTCCGCGAGTTGTTGTTTCTCTTCCCTCAAATTCATCCGAAGCTAAAACTTGAAGATTATTTTTCAAATATGCGAGACTAGTTTTGCCATCCGCTTGGATTTGCGAAAAAACGAATGAGGTATTCAGCAGACAGATAAAAGCAATAATGAGCGACTTGGTAAGTTTTGTTTTCATTTCACCCTTCCGAAGATTTGATAATTTACCCATTACGGATATATGATTAAAAGCGCGTGGAAATTAAAGAATTATTTTTACGAATACTCATCTTTAACAATATTTAACATGGGATGTGATTTTTGATTAACAATTCAAATTCTTATGTTGTATCTGGAGACAAGGTTTAAGAGACCAAAGCGGCGGACTTAGCTGGACACCGCTGTCTCCGCTATTTTTAGCATCAAAAAATTATTCGTACTTTTCTACAAAGAAAGGAATAAATATTTTACTTCTTTAATCTAAATCCGCATCAAAAAATTTTTAACCAAAATATATGAGGTAATATGAAAAAAATATCGGTTCTATTTTGCTCATTAATTTTTGTGTTCGGCGCTCTAGATCTTTTAGCGCAAGTTGACGTACACATGGTGCAAAACCCTGACGTTTCAAAAACACATATCGTCTTTACATATGCCGGCGATCTGTGGATTGTTGCAAAAGAAGGAGGTACAGCATTTAAACTCAGTTCACCAAAAGGGCAGGAACTTTATCCAAAATTTTCTCCCGATGGTTCTCAAATTGCATTCAGCGGAATCTACAACAACAACTATGATGTATATGTAATTCCTTCTTTTGGCGGCGTACCAACAAGAGTTACTCATCACGGTATGAATGATAGAATAATAGATTGGTATCCGGACGGAAAAAATCTCTTATACGCTTCATCCATGAATAGCGGCAAACAACGTTTCGACCAGTTTTACAAAGTTGATAAGAACGGCGGCTCTCCGGAAATACTTCCTATTCCTTACGGAGAAATGGCTTCACTTTCTCCGGATGGAAAAAAGATTGCTTACACACCTCTGAGCCAAGTTTTTAGGACATGGAAACGCTACCGCGGCGGATGGCATGCAAACATTTGGATTTTCGACCTTGAGAAGAGAACCGCAGAAAATATTTCAAATAGTCTTACCAATGATGAATTCCCGATGTGGTCTGGAAATAAAATTTATTATCTGTCAGACCGCGGCAAGGACTTGCGGGCAAATATTTGGTCTTACAATATTGACACAAAAGAAAATAAGCAAATTACAAAGTTCACCGACTACGATATTCATTTCCCTTCTATCGGGCCATCCGACATTGTTTTTGAAAACGGCGGAAATCTTTATCTATTAAATCTTGCAGATGAAAAATACAGGGAAGTAAATGTTAAGATAGTAACAGATGAAATCACTCTGATACCGCAGACAGAAAATGTTTCAAAACTAATTCAGAATACATGGCTTTCTCCCGATGGAAAACGTGCACTCATTGAAGCGCGTGGAGAAATTTTTTCCGTTCCTGCCGAAAACGGTCCGATATTTAATTTAACCAAAAGTTCAGGTGCGGCAGAAAGATTTCCTGCATGGCCGCCGGATGGAAAATACGCCGCTTATTGGAGCGATAAATCCGGCGAGTATGAATTAACTGTAAGAAACTTAAAAAATCCGAACGATGAGAAGAAGCTAACTTCGTATGGAGCCGGGTATAGATATCAATTATATTGGTCGCCGGACAGTAAGATGCTAGCTTTCATTGATAAAGCAATGGCGATAAAAATTTATGATATGGAAAAAGAGAAAACTTACGATGTTGATAAAGCTCTCTACTTCTATCAAGGTAATTTGCAAAATTTCAGCGTAAGCTGGTCTGCCGATAGTAAATGGTTAGCATACTCACGTGATCTCGAAAATAAAAAATCAGCTATCTTTTTATTTGATGTGAAAGAAGACAAAACACATCAGGTTACATCAGGCTACTACGGCGATTCAAATCCAACATTCGATCCTGATGGAAAATATTTGTATTTCGCAACTAATAGAACTCTCAAGCCGGTTTACAGCGATATTGACAATACATTCATTTATCCAAACATGACAAACATTGCTGCCGTAACATTAAATGAAGATATTCTTTCTCCGCTTGCGCCAAAGAACGATACAACTTCCGTAAAAAAAGAAGGGACGAAGAAAGATGGAAAGAAGGAAGGATTGAAAGATGATAAAGAAGATGCGAAGGAAAAATCTAAAGATGGAAAGAAGGAAGAACCGAAAGATGTAAAGATCACCTTAGAAAATTTTGAGGACAGAATTGTTCTTCTACCGGCAGCGCCCGGCAATTACGGAAACATTGCCGCAATTTCTGGTAAAGTACTTTATCACAGAATGCCAAACAGTGGTGCGGCAAATAAAAATAAAGCTGTTGTTTATTATGATCTTGAAGCCCGTGAGGAAAAAACAATTATTGATGATGCAGACGGATTTCAAGTAAGTGCAGATGGGAAAAAAATTCTTCTAGTTAAAGGCAGTAATTTTTCTGTTGTTGATATTGCACCAATACAAAAAATGGAAAAGATGATGCCGACTTCTCAACTTGAAATGACAATTAGTCCGAAAGAAGAGTGGAAACAAATATTTAATGATGTCTGGAGATTTGAACGCGATTTCTTTTATGACCCGAACATGCACGGCGTTGATTGGAATGAGATGCGTAATCATTACGGAAAATTAATTGACGACTGCGTAACGCGCTGGGATGTGAACTTTGTTATTGGCGAATTGATTGCAGAGTTGAATGCATCTCACACTTACAGAAGCGGCGGCGATCTTGAAGAAGCCCCGACAAGAGATGTTGGCTATCTTGGCATCGATTGGGAAATTGCAAACAATAAATACAAAATAAAAAAAATAATTAACGGCGCTCCTTGGGATTCTGAAGTTCGTTCTCCTTTAATGATGCCTGGATTAAAAGTTAAAGAAGGAGATTACATTCTTGAAGTTAACGGCTCGCCTCTTGATGTTACAAAAGATCCATGGGCAGCTTTCGAAGGACTATCGGGAAAAACAGTTGAGTTAACTATCAACAGTAAACCGGATTTTGATGGCGCGAGAAAAATAACCGTAAGCACAATTGATGATGAAACACGTTTAAGAAATCTTGCATGGATCGAATCGAACAGAAAACGTGTTGATGAAGCAACAAACGGAAAGATCGGTTACATATATGTTCCAAGCACGGGCATTGATGGGCAGAATGAATTAGTAAGACAGTTCGCCGCTCAATACAAGAAGGATGGTTTAATAATAGATGAACGATTTAATAATGGCGGACAAATACCCGATCGATTTATTGAAATACTAGACCGGAAACCACTGGCATTCTGGGCGGTGCGCGATGGAAAAACATGGCAGTGGCCTCCATTTGCAAATTTTGGTCCTAAAGTAATGTTGATAAACGGATGGAGCGCTTCGGGTGGAGATGCATTTCCGGATTTTTTTAGAAAAGCAAAATTAGGTCCGCTTATTGGAACAAGGACTTGGGGCGGATTAATCGGCATCAGCGGCGCGCCTAATTTGATAGATGGAGGAAGTGTAACTGTTCCTACATTCCGGATGTACGATCCAGACGGAAAATGGTTTAAGGAAGGTCATGGCGTAGATCCGGACATTGAAGTGATTGATGACCCGGCACAGCTTTCAAAAGGAATTGACCCTCAGCTCGAAAGAGGAATTCAAGAAGAGATGAAACTTTTAGAAAAGAATCCGCCGGTTAATCCAAAGCAACCGCCGTATGAAAAACGGTAATTTGTTAATCTGTAGAGACGCCCGACTGCAATGCTGTCAGGCTAAAATTCAATGGCACACAGATGACGCTGATTTAACAGATGAACGCAGATCAATCTGCGAAAATCTGCTCTATCTGCGTTATCAGCGTTCCATTGTTTACCATTTTTTTTATAGGTTTAATTATAGTTCAATTGAGAATGACTAACGTTTACATTTGCAAAATATTAAAAACTCTCATCAAAAAACTTTCGTCTAATGACGGTCAGTTTTTAACTAATCACACAATAATAAATATGGAGTCGTTATGAAATTTTTACGTCTCTTACTCATCCTTACTATCACAGTTTCTACATTGACAGCACAAAAAAAGGGTGATGCGAAAGAGGAGAAAAAAGAAAAAGACAAATTAAACAGCGCTACCTTCAGCGGATTAAAATTCCGCGGCATTGGTCCAGCGTTTACCAGCGGACGAATCGCAGACTTTGCAGTTAACCCAAATAACCACAGCGAATATTATGTTGCTACAGCAAGCGGCGGTTTGTGGAAAACAACTAACAACGGAACAACATGGCAGGCACTTACAGATACGGTTCAATCTTATTCAATGGGCGTTGTTGTTCTCGATCCGACAAATTCAAATGTTGTTTGGCTTGGAACCGGTGAAAACAATCATCAGCGTGCGCTTGGTTACGGCTGCGGAGTTTATAAATCATCCGATGGCGGACAAAGCTGGAAATTTATGGGTCTAAAAGAATCACGGCAGATTGGCGGAATTGTTGTTGATCCGAAAAATCCTAATGTAGTCTATGTAGCGGCTGAAGGATCGGTTTGGGGACCCGGCGGAGATCGTGGTCTTTACAAAACCACAGATGGCGGTAAAACCTGGAATAAAGTTTTAAATATCAGCGAGAATACCGGCGTGAATAATGTTGTAATGGATCCACGCGATCCGAATGTTTTATATGCAACATCAGAACAGAGACGCAGACATATCTTCACAAAAATTGGCGGCGGACCGGAATCTGCTGTTTATAAATCAACAGATGCCGGAGCTACATGGGAAAAAATTATGAACGGTCTGCCTAAATCAGATATGGGCGGAACCGGAATTGCAATCTCACCAGCTAACCCCGATGTTGTCTATATTATTGTTGAAGCTGCAGAAGGTGGCGGATTTTTCCGTTCATCAAACCGCGGAGCTTCATGGCAAAAAATGAGTGATCATTTTGCTCAAGGGCAATATTATAACGAGATCTATTGCGATCCTAAAAACGTTGATAGAGTTTTTTCTGTTGAGACCGTTACTCAATACACCGAAGACGGCGGCAAAACATGGAAACCATTGGGGAATAACGATCGTCACGTTGATGACCATGCGTTATGGATCGATCCGACAGATACCGATCATCTTATGATTGGCGGCGACGGCGGAGTTTATGAAACTTTTGATTTAGGAAAGGACTTTATTTATAAAAGTAATCTGCCGGTTACTCAATTCTACCGTGTTAACACGGATAACGATCTGCCGTTTTATAATATTTATGCAGGTACACAAGATAATAATAGTTTCGGAGGACCATCACGCTCAATCCGGGGAATGGGCGTCATTAGTGATGATTGGGTTATAACAAACGGAGGAGACGGATTCTGGACTGCGATTGATCCTATAAATCCGGATATCATTTATGCAGAATCACAATATGGCGGAATGGTACGTTTCGACCGAAAGAGCGGTGAAGCAATTGACATCAGACCGGAGCCTGCAAAAGGTGAAAAAACTTTTAAATGGTATTGGGATACTCCGCTCATTATCAGTCCTCATTCAAATACCCGTATTTATACAGCCGCAGAAAAAGTTTTCAGAAGTGATGACCGGGGTGATTCCTGGACGGAAATCAGTGATGATCTTACAACAAAAACCGACCGCAATACATTTCCGGTTATGGGAAAATATTGGAGTATTAATGCTGACGGAAAAGATGTGAGCACTTCCCAATTTGGTTTGATTGTTTCTCTTGTTGAATCCGCAAAGAAAGAAAATCTTTTGTATGCCGGAACAGACGATGGTTTGATTCAAGTTACGGAAGACGCAAAGACATGGCGCAAAATTTCCGATTTCCCCGGTGTCCCAACTTTTACTCTTGTAAGCGATATTTGTCCTTCCCGTTTTGATGAAAATGTTGTTTATGCTTCTTTCAATAATCACAAACGAGATGATTTCAAACCGTATTTAATTAAGAGTGATGACAAAGGTAAAACATGGAAATCTATTGCGGCGAATCTTCCTGCTAACGGCGCCGTTAACACGATAGTCGAAGATCCGGTCAATCCCAAATTATTATTTGTCGGAACTGAATGGGGCGTTTTCTTCACAATTGACGGTGGCGAAAAGTGGATTCAATTAAAATCCGGATTACCAATTGTTAAAATTCCGGATATTACAATTCAAGAAAGAGAAAAAGATTTAGTTGTTGCAACATTCGGTCGTGGTTTTTATATACTTGATGATTACTCTCCATTGCGAACCGTTAGCAAAGAACTTCTTGAAAAAGATGCGTACATTTTTCCAATCAAAGATGCATTGATGTATATTCCAAGCGGAGGACACAGTGCGCAAGGCGCCACTTACTTTAGAGCACCAAATCCGGAATACGGCGCTACTTTTACTTATTATCTTAAAGAAGTTCCTAAAACATTAAAAGCGGAACGTAAAGAAAAAGAGAAACCATTATTTAAAGATGGAAAGCCGATACCTCAACCAACACTCGAAGCTTTACACGAAGAAGAATTAGAAATTGCTCCTTATTTAATTTTCAAGATTACAGATGAAGCGGGAAATGTTGTTAAGAAAATTACAAAGTCGGCAAGCGCTGGAATCAATCGTGTTAACTGGGATCTGCGTTATGAAGGAACGTCTCCTGTAACAACCGAAAAATTTGAACCGGTCGCTTCATCAGTCCGTGTGGTAGGAAGAAGAGGCGGTGGCGGAGGAGGAATTCTTTCAATGCCGGGTAAATACAAAGTATCTTTGTCTATAGTTGAAAAGAATCAAGAAAAAGAACTTGTTCCTTCAACTGAATTCAATGTTATACCACTAAACAATACAACATTACCGGCAAAAGACAGAAGCGAGTTAGTTGCATTCCAGAAGAAAGCGGCAGAACTTGCCCGCACTGCATACGGCGCTCAACGTGTTGCAGAAGATCTTGTTAAGAGAACCGAAGCTATCAAACAAGCATTGAACAATACACCATCCGCACCATTTAGTTTATTTAACCGTGCGATGGATATTTCTAAAGAGCTGGATAATATTCTAATTATAATCCGTGGTAGAGAAGGTCGTGGTGCAAGCGCCGAAGAAAATCCTCCGGCACCTGTTACTTTGAATTCAAGGTTGCAAACAATGCTTTTCACTTCAATGAGAACTACTACAAATCTTACAAAGAATCAAAAGGTTGCTTACGAAACTTTGTATGATGAAATTCAGCCGATTATCGAGCAGTTGAAAAAGATCAGCGAAGTTGACTTGAAAGCAATCGAAACTGAAATGGAAAAACTTAATGTGCCATGGACACCCGGCAGAATGCCGGAGTTGAAGAAGTAGTTTATAATTATTTAACAGTGGTGGCAAAAAGGCGGCATATTTTATTGCCGCCTTTTTTATTATCTGTCAATTCTATTTCAACAGCAACATCTTCTTCGTCTCCTTAAACACTGAACGGAGTGAAGTGTCTCGAATCTTTAAAGTATAAAAATATATTCCACTTTGTAGGGCGAATCGCCGATTCGTCCTCACATCAAACACTACACTATATTCCCCAGGTTGTTGGTATTCATTCACAAGCGTACCAACTTCTCCACCGAGTACATCGTAAATTTTTAATGTAACTAACCTCTCCCTATTTCCCTCTCCTTGGTAAGGAGAGGGATTTAAGGGTGAAGTCACAATTGTGTAATTTATTGTTGTGCTTGGATTAAACGGGTTGGGATAATTCTGTTCAAGCTTGAATTGAGATGGAATATTATTTATATCTTCTACTGATGATGAGGTACCTACAGCTTTCATTAAGTGCCCCCACAATTCATTATCAAAAGAAGAGAGTGCTAATGCCGAATTACCCATTCGTATTACAACTAATCCGCGTGATTTAGATATATAAATTTTCTGATCGTTTGTTCCTAATGCTGCTATTACATCGTCGGGTGCTTCGGGAATTAAATCTGTATTAAATACAATCTGCGATTGGGGAAGCATGTAATGTCCTTTACCGTTCAACCACCAGAGATAACCATACGAGATGTTCAAATTCTGTGATGTGTTTATCATGTCGGAAAGATACTGCTCATCATTCATTATTTTTTCTCCATCCCAAATACCATTATTGGATATTAACAATCCAAAGCGTGCCATGCTTCTTGCATTGCTGAAATATACCTCATTGTATCCGTACGTAA
>JAJYXU010000160.1 GCA_021801605.1 Bacteroidota bacterium | reverse complement strand
GCCACTGGCGGATCGCCGCTCGCGGCGAGGATGAATTGCGGTTACGAAACAATAACCCCGCCGTCGGCGGGGTGAACAACCGCGCATACCGTCCCGCTGTCGGCGGGGTGGTGCGGTTGTTCATTTATAAATGAAAAAGAACGTTACTCGCGCAACAACATCAGCATCTTTTTTTAAGCCGGCAGGGCTTTTATCGGAAAAGCTGTTGATCCAAAGATTTGGCATTATATGCACATCTTTGATCGGCATGTAATCAAGACCAACAACAAAAAAGTTCTCGTTAAAACCTGCATTGCTTATTTTAGTATCCGGGTTGTAGAAATCATATCGCACAAATCCGTTCAAGCCGCTTGTCAGCGGTGCCCATGCAAAAAGCTCAATAGCAAACGGAGTTTGGTCTGCGCCGGTCTTGCTCGATTTCTTTTGAATTTGCTGCAGTGCTTCAACTCCAAGTGTAAAATCCGCAGTTTGATATCCGGCAAAGCCCTTGAGTGTTGTTCTATCTTTATCGAATTCTGCAGGTTCATAATCTGCATAAGCTTCTACGATAAATCCTTTTGCCGGTTTAGCATTTAACACGCCATAATACTTTTTATATTTATTTTTTTCTGCAGCCGTTCCACTTCCGTTTCCAATCATCAAGCCGTAGCCGTAATTTCCCTCTGCGTCAAATTTCCCGCGCAGCGCTACGCCAAAGTCAGTTGAATATCCCATTTTTCTAAAATCTGTTACTGTTTTTTCGACCGAGCGGTAGTTCCAAATCTTCTCGGATACTCCCCAAGACCATGTTGGCGTTGGATATAAACCGATGCCGAGACTAGCGTAAGGAATTATATCTTTCCACTCAAGGTATGCCGTCTTTACGAAGACGCCGTACCGATCTTTACTATCAAGAGAACCATCATTTCCTTCTAATAAAAACTGCGCAGTAAACTTCTCGTTAAATGTGTGATCATAATACAAGTACAGACGGCGGAATTGAAATGCCTGGTCGGCTTTTTTCATTTTTGAATATTGGGATGATGAAACTTCTTTTTCGTTACCCCCTAGTTTGTAAAAGTAGTCGCCAAACAGATAGCCGTGAACTTTACCTGCGGGTTTGTCTTGAGCTAAAATAGAAGATGCCATTAATGCTAAAAGTGCTAAGGTGAAGAGTTTTTTCATTTTGACGTTCCTTAAGTTATGGATTGTTGTGTTTGTTAGAATTATCTGCTGCAATGTTATCTGTAACGGAACTGATTTCTTTCTTAAAATCTTTAATGCCTTTGCCGATTCCTTTTGCGATATCGGGCAATCTCTTTGCGCCGAATAAGAGAAGAAGAACTAAAGCAATCAACAAAATTTCGGTGCTGCCAAAGTTTCCGAACATAAAATCTCCATTTGTTTGGGCTATATGCCCAAATCAGATGCCAATGTACTTCAAGGATTTTTAGAAGAAAAGGGAAGGTAGAAAAATGAATTGAAGCGAAAATTCGCACATAAAAACGATTTTTCGTTTCTTACTAATGTGCTAAACTAAAATGCTTATTCGATCTTATACTTCTCGATTTTGGAACGCAAAGTAGATGCGGGAATACCTAAGATCTCTGCCGCTTTTGCTTTATTTCCATTTGCCTTTTGAATAGCGCTTCTAATTGTTTTTACTTCAATATCTTCAAGGAATTTATCGAGCGTTTTTCTGCCAAGAGCAAATTCCGGAATCGAATCTATCGGGATACAAAATTCAAAGGGAATCTTTGTTGCATCTATAATTCCATCTTTCGTAAGAAGCGATAATCTCTCCATCAAATTCCTAAGTTCACGAACATTTCCGGGCCAAGGATAATTCACAAGCAAATCCAGAGCGTCTTCTTTTATTTCATTTTTTATATTAGGTGAAAATTCTTCCATAAAATATTTTGCTAAAAGCGGAATGTCTTCTTTTCTTTCTCTTAACGGTTTTACATGAATTGGAAAAACATTTAATCTGTAAAACAAATCTGCTCTAAATTTACCTTCGCTTACTAATTTTCTTAAATCTTTTTTGGTAGAAGCAATTACACGACAATCAATTTTAATTGTCTCTGTGCCGCCGACCCTTTCAAATTCATGTTCTTCTAAAACACGAAGAAGTTTTACTTGTAGTTCAAACGGTATATCATCAATATCATCCAAATAAATAGTTGCATTATCCGAAAGTTCAAACCTTCCCTTTTTCAATTTATCTGCGCCGGTGAAGGCGCCTTTTTCATGACCGAATAATTCGCTTTCAAAAATTTCTCTGCTTAAGATTGCACAGCTAACTTTTATTATCGGCTTATCCTTTCTTTGACTGTTATAGTGGATAATGTTTGTTAACAACTCTTTCCCCGTTCCCGTTTCACCAGTTACTAAAACAGTAGTAGAAGTTGGCGCCACAGTTTTTACTTGTCCAAAAACATCTTTAAGTCCGGCGCTGCTTCCTATCGCCGAAGAAAAATCGAATTGGGACTGAAGTTGAGAAGTTATTTCGTGATAATTCTCTTTTACTGTTTTTATTTCTTCGATCCTAGCAAGTTTTAATAAAATTTCCTCCTTTTGAAACGGCTTTGTTAGATAATCGTAAGCTCCTAATTTGACAGCATCAACGGCAGATGAAATTGAACCGTAAGCTGTCATAATGATCACAATAATATCAGAATTCGTTTGCTTTATTTTTTTTAACAGTTCTATACCGTCAATATCCGGCATTTTGATATCGGTAATTACAACATTCACATCAACTTTGTAAATATCGGCAAGAGCGCTCATTGCATCAGGATAACCGTACACCTTATAGCCCGCATCTTTCAGATCATCGGTTAAAGAAACCCGAAGAATTTCTTCATCGTCTATAACAAATATTTTTAAGTTCTTCATCTTTCATCCGATTCTTTTTGTAGAGAAATAATAAAAGTTGTGCCCTCACCCGGTGTGCTTTCAACTTTTATTTCGCCATTGTGTTGTTGAATTATATTATAACTCACCGAAAGTCCCAATCCCGTTCCTTTACCTGTTTCTTTTGTAGTGAAGAACGGATCAAATATTTTATCAATTTTATTAGTTTCGATTCCTATACCAGAATCTTCTATCTTTAGAACAACATGACTTTTATCTGTTGAAGAAGAGAATGAAATTCTTCTTGGAGAATCCGGGTTGAGAGAAACTCTTTGATTAATTGCATCTATGCTGTTAAGCGTTATATTCAATAAAACTTGCCCCAAATGATTTTGACTTCCTCTAACCGGATATCTTTGGTTAACATTATTTTCAATAATAATCCTCGATTGCTCTAACTGATATCCGGCTAATAGAAGAGCATTTTCAATGACCGATGAAAGATCAACCGTCTCGAAATTAATTTCTTCTTTACGGGCAAAATTTAGAAGATTAGTAATAATATTTTCCACCCTGTTAGCCGCATCGTTCATAAGTTTGGCATATTTTTTTGTTTGTTCAATATTCTCAGGGTTTTCGGAAATTCTCCGAATGCAGCTCTGTAATCCAGCGATAGGGTTATTGACTTCGTGAGCAAACCCGGCTACCAACGTTCCTATAGAAGCTAATTTTTCCGATTGTAAAAGTGAAGCCTGAGTTTTCCGAAGTTCCTCGTAAGTTTTTTCCAATCTCTCAATCATATCGTTAAATTTTTGCGCAAGAAGATCGATCTCGTCTTCTGCACGGGAAAATATTTCCCATTTATCTAAAATTTTTTGGCGGATTTTTATTCTAATTTTTTCTCTACTTTTAAGAGTATTTAAATCTATTTTATCTGCTGCATTGCTAATCATCTTTATTGGATTTGTGATTATATAAGCAAACCCTAACGCGCCTAAAATTCCAACTACAAGAAAGAAAAAAACCATGCCAAGCAACGTATTAATTGTTCTGTTTACTTCTTCTTGAATTTCTTCTTCTTCTAAACCTATCCGGAAAACGCCAATACTTTTATCTAAAATCGGTGTAGTTAAATCGCGGATTAAATTACCATCAAAGTTTTTCGGGTTAATTAAAACAGTGTTTACTTCACTTGTGGAAGATACCTGGTTGGCTTTTATCAAGGGCGAGGGAACATTGTCTTCGAAAGTGTGGGCAATTACTTTTCCCTTGCCGCTAAGGATAAATGCATAGCTAATTGTCGAATCCGTCTCTTTAATATCATCGAGAAGTTTTTGTAACGTTACATAGTCGTCGTACAAAAGAGGTGTTACAGCTTGCGAAGCGATGCTTTTAGCAATAAATCGTGCGCGTTTGTCAAGCTCGGTTTCAAGAGAGAATGAAACACTTTTCCAGATCAATAATGCGTTGATTGATCCAAAGGTTGCAACAATCAATACTAAGGCAATCGTAAATTTCCAGAATAGTGGAAGAGATATTTTTTTCATTTCTGAACAAATCGTTGAATTGAACGGATGCTGTTATAATCTGAATCTTTACCCAAAATAAACTTATCAATTAGAAGTTTGTCAAGAATTTTCTTCCCTTTATAGTTTAGATGCATTGTTAAAAATATGTTGCGAAGTTTTTCTTTTGTTGATGCATCAATGTTTTTAGGAACTACAAAAGGCGGAATACCATACAGTTCGGATTTTTCAACTATCTTAATATTTTTAACACGTTCCGGGGAAAATTTTTTTAGATAGTCTAGAACGAGTCCATCAATAGAAGCGCCGTCAACAGTTCTCCTCTCTACTAGCTGAATTGAATTATCGTGTGCATAAGAAAAAAATGATTTAGAGAAAAATTTATCCGCAGTGGTTCGCAACTCCTTTACTCTTTTGATTGCATAAAGATAACCTGTGTTTGAAAGCGGATCTGTAAAGGCAAAAATCTTTCCTTTAAAATCTTCAAACCTGCTGATTTGGGATTTAACGTGTGCAATAATGTACGCTTGATATGCCGGTATTCCATTACTAACCGGAACAACTAATATTTCAATATTCTTTTTATCGGCTTGTTCAACATACGGTCCGGAACAAATGAAAGCTACATCCACTTCTTTATTCGAAAGCATCTCGTTTACTTCACGGTAAGTTTTCCGCTGCTTAAATTCAATCGGAATATTTAACTTATCCCCGACATATTTAATAAGTTCTTCGTAGTAAGAAAAAGTTTCTTTAGGAGAAATCATAGAGGCAATTACAACATTAAGCGGTTTAACTGCAAACTCTCCGTTATGATTTTTATCGGTAGAATCTGTTATTGAAAAGTCTACTTCTACTTTTTTGATTTTTGAATCATCGTTTTTAGAGCATGAAACAAACGCTAAGGCAGTAAGAAACACAAAAAACTTTTTCATTTATCTCTCTTGAAAGAATTGAATACTGCTTATGGGTATCTATTATTTTACCAAAAGTAATTAAAAATCTTTTTTAAAAAAAATGAAGAGAGTTGGAAGATGAGGGGATTTGAACTTTATTCATGCTCTCCCATGTATGCCTTCAGCATTGCTCATGATCTTGATCTTTCACACGAGAGCAAGAGCATGAACACGACCATCACGAGCAAGAAAAATTTTTATCCCCCTCTCAAAGCACTCACTATATTCAATCTCGCCGCGCGTACTGATGGCAGGAATCCGCCTACAAATCCCATAACCACAGCAAAGATGAATGATGAAATCACAATTGACGGCGACAATGCAAATGAAAACGATAACTCGGCAAATGAGCTGAAATTTAATGTTGAGACTGTAAAAAATTGCAAGAATGATGCAAAGAATAATCCGACTACTGCACCTATCAAGGAAATCAAAAGAGCTTCCGATAGGAATGCTGTTAGAATACTTCTTCGACTGAAACCGAGCGAGCGCATCGTTCCGATTTCAACTGTACGGTTAGCAACTGCGGAATACATTGTAATCATAGCACCAATAATTGCCCCGATGCTGAATATGACAGTTATAAATATTCCGAGCACACGAATAAAAGTTGCAAGGAACTCCGATTGCTCTTCAAAAAACTTCTGTTCAATCTTTGGTTCGAATTGTACAAGACGCTTATCGGTCTCGAATGCAAGTTTACATTTTTCGAAATCATTAATGTTAGCCATCTTAAATGTAAGTGTAGATACAGCGCTTCCTCGATTGAAAGCGTTTAGCAGTTGATCGGAATCTCCCCATAACTCTGAATCAAAACCACTTCCGTTAGATTCAAAAACACCTACAATTGACCAATAGTCGCCGGCAAATTTAATTTTGCTTCCGATCTGTGCACCAAGAAATTTTTTAGATATTGCCTCACCCACAATTAATTCTCTCAAAGATGGATTGAACATTCTTCCTTCTTTCATTTTAATCTGGGGACGAAGCAGAGTAACTTCATGTGAAACTCCTCGCACAGTAACATTACTCATACCACCCTTTTTTATCTCAAGATTTATTACCACGACCGGTTCTTCAGAAATTATTTGTTTGCCGTTAGAATCTTTTGCAATAAATGGGAGAGTTCTAATCACGTTACGTGTATCACCGTCAATAATACTTGAGATTTCACCATTAGAAGCTTTTCTTGTAACCATCACGTTATCCGGTGCACCGGTAGCAACTAAAGTTTTTTGAACACCGTAAGCCATCATTAATACAGCCGCAAAAACAAATACAACTAATGCAATACCGGTAACTGTAATTGCAGTTGTAAGCTTTCTTGTTTTAAAACTTCTAAAGACATATTTGAATGGAACTGCCATTTTATCCTCTCTTTAAATTCTGATGAACGAAGAGACGAAGAATCTCTATGAATAAAAATTATGTGTGGTTCTAAAAACCATCTTATTGAAAACCTAAACGCAAAGAGCGCAGAGATTTCGCAAAGTACGCAAAGAATTTTGAAGTTTTTAGAACTACCCTTACGAGATACTTTAGTCGCGGAGTTTATCCTGCTAAAGCGGGGCTCCTTCAGTATGACAAAATAAAATCAGCCAACAAATCTAAATCCATCAACAATTTTTGTATGAAGCGCCCTCTGTATAGGAAATATAGCTGCTAAAACACCAATTAATAATGCTGAACTGGCTGCAAGAATAACAGTAACAGGTTCAATAAAGAAAAATGGGAAAAATCCTTTCGGCATGACATGTTCAAATCCGGAAACAATTGGATATAATAAACCAATTCCAATTCCACCCCCAATACAAGAGATCAACATAGATTCACCCAGTATCAAACTGGTTAAATGATATGCAGAGAAGCCAAGGGTTTTGAATACAGCATATTCTCTTGTTCTCTCACGCGCAGCCATAATCATTGTGTTTGCGAGAACCAGCATAATTATCCCGATGATGGCGTATGACATAAAATTCATTGCCGTAATAATTGCGCCTGAGGCGGCAACAAAACTTTGCGTAAATGCTTTTTCTGTTTCGGACTTTGTTTCGGCTGTTGAATTTTTGAACATAGCATCAATCTGTTCTGATATTTGAGCTGAGTTTTTAGGATCATCAACCTTAACTATATACCAGAATACCTGATCGCCTCTTACTGCAGTTTCCTGCTTTATCCTTTCATTTAAATATTCATAATGAAACAACATTTGTGTGGCATCTGTGTTTTTATTTCTGGGTTTATAAATTCCACTTACTGTAAATTCCCATCTACCCGGGAAAATATCGCCATCGAGAACAATAATATCACCAATTTTGAATTTGTATTGTTCAGCTATAGATTTGCCTACAATACAACCGTTTCGTTCTTTTTTATATTTATCAAACTCATTTTGAGAAATCATGAATTCAGGATATAATTCGAAATAATTATCATCTATTGCCATTCTTGCAAAGAAATTACTTTTATCTTTGTAAGTACCTCCGAACCAAACAGCACCGCAAACGCTCTTCACACCCGGTATAGATTCAATTTTGGATTTATACGCAACAGGCAAAGGAAAAATAAATGAAACCGCTTGCCGTGTAATTAACCGATCGGCTCCGGCAGCATCTACGCTGGAATCCCAAATTGTAACCACAGTTCTGAGTAATCCATAAGCAATCACTGCAATAGAAATTCCAACTATTGTAAGTGTAGTTCTTAGTTTATGCCGAAGAGCATTTTTAAAAATTAGTTTTAATATTTTCATTGTACCTCCTAAACCAGGTCGCCTTTTTCGAGATGAAGCAGGCGCGTTGCTTTTTCTGCTGCATGAGGATCGTGAGTAACCATCACAATTGTTTTCTTAAATTCTTTGTTAAGCCGTTCCATCAAAGTTAGAATTTCTTGTGCAGAAGTTTTATCCAGATCGCCGGTCGGTTCATCAGCAAC
Source organism: Bacteroidota bacterium (assembly GCA_021801605.1). Taxonomy (GTDB): domain Bacteria; phylum Bacteroidota; class Ignavibacteria; order Ignavibacteriales; family Melioribacteraceae; genus Fen-1258. Next base: position 6,154 of record JAJYXU010000160.1, on the reverse strand, counting down.
CAGAATTACCGGATCGGTTACAATTGCACGAGCAATTGCAACACGTTGTTCCTGTCCGCCTGAAAGCTGTTTTGGATAGTGATAAATTCTATCACCAAGCCCAACAATATTCAACACATTCTCAACGTGTTTTTTTCTTTCGGACTTTGAAAGTTTAGTGAGAAGAAGAGGAAGCTCAACATTTTCAAAAGCTGTCAAGACAGGAATCAAATTATAAAACTGAAAAACAAAACCGACACTTGCAGAACGCCATTTAGCTAATCCCGATTCATTCAACTTTGCAATGTCTGTTCCGGCAACATTCAATTCTCCTTTTGAAGGACGGTCAATTCCTGCAATAAGGTTTAGAAGCGTTGTTTTACCGGAACCGGATGGTCCCATCAATACAAGAAATTCTCCTTCCGTAACATCAAGTGTCAAATCATGAAGAACAGGAATTTCTAAACTATTTCTCCAATAAGACTTCGATACGTTTTTTACTTGAATAATTGCACTCATTGATTTCTCCTTAACAAAAAATATTTCGCCCTTAATTTAAAAGTCCTCCCCTTAGGGGAGGATTTAGGTGGGGCTTTTATTTCAATTTTACTTTAACACCATCCATAATTTTATCATCAACAGTTTCAATTACTTTATCACCATTCATCAAACCGGATTTCATCTCAATATATGAACCAAGTTCTTTTCCCGTTGTCACAGGCACCTCAACAGCTCTTTCATCACGAACAATATAAACCACTTTGGTATTGTTACGGTTCACAACGGAACTTATCGGCACAACTAGAAATTGTTTTGTCTCCTCAATGTTCCGGCTCTTTGAACTTTCATTTAAGAAGATAACTTTCGCACTCATTTCCGGTAAAACTCTTTGATCATAATTTTTGAATCCAACTTTTACCATTACGGTCGCTTTGGAACGATCTGCGGTTGGAACAATTTTGGCAACGTAACCGGGATATGCTTTATCGGAATATGCATCGAGACGAATTTCGCAATCTTGATTAATGTTTATCTTTTCAATGTTAGATTCGGATACATCAATCTCTGCTTGAAGTGAAGTCATATCAGCCATCAAAACAACAGCGGCTTTTGAATTAACACCGGCGCCGAGTGGTGCAACAACTTCTCCAACATCCGCATTTTTTGTTAATACAGTTCCATTGAATGGAGCGCGTATCAGAGTATTTTCCATAGCAACTTCTGCCCCTAGTAATATAGCTTTTGCAACGTCGATTGAGGCAAGAACACGGTTATACCTTGATTGCGCCGCATCCAATTCCATTTGAGATGCAGAACCGGATTTTAATAAACTTTGGTATCGTTTATAACTATTCTCAGCGTCGGTAAGATCAGCTTGATAGAGTTTTAAATTTGCTTTTGCCTGTTCAAGTTGAGCTTTGATATCGCTGTCGTCAATTCTTGCAATCACTTGATCCTTTTGAACGCGGTCTCCTTCAACAACGCCAAGATAAACTAAACGTCCTGTTCCTTTTGATGCTACAGCGGCTTTTCTCTGAGCAACAACATATCCGCTTGCAGTTAACACGGCATTTGTCTGCGCTGGCGACTGTAAAGTAACAGATGTTAATTTTACTTCAATAGCCGGGTTGGCAAAAGATTTCCATCCAAAATAAATTATAAGAATGAGAATAATAATTCCGGCAATTGCTCCAATCATCTTAAGCATCTTACCACGCTGTTCAGGATTTTTTAATTTGTTGTCTCTGTCAATTTTTAATGATGATAAGTCTGCGTTTTTAGTTTCCACTTCTTTACTCTATTGGTTAAACATTATTAGGATCCGTCTGAAAAGGTTGAACCGAATTTATATATTCCCTCTTAGTCAAACAAGCATATAAATGAATTTTCTAAACATTGGACGTATCATAAAATTAGTAGGCTCTTGAGTATTTCTATTTTCTTTTCAAAAATAAGATGATTTTTCAAAAGCGATAAATGAAATTCGGTGAGCAACGGGAAATTATTGGTGAATAGAATTTTAATGAACCTACTGACCACAAGCAGCGAGGTGTCTTGTCATGCCCGAATGTTTTTATCGGGCATTCATTAATAGATTCCCGCGAGTTTATCCCGCACTTAAGGTGCATTGCTGTCAACAATCATAATAATCATAAATATCAGTGTTCTATTTAGAAAGTGAAAGAAAAAAGAGTAAAAAGAAATAGAACACGAATTACACAGATGACGCTGATAATCGCGGATTTTATCCGCAAATCCGTTTACCCCATGGAATAACATTTTACCTTTTGTAATAAATTTAATTATCAATTTATTCCACGGGGTGAATCCGTGTGATATGCGTTCTATTGAGTGTTAAGTTGACAGCATTGTTTGATGCATGATGGGAATGATGCCGCTATTCGTCAAGGCAAAGCGTGGAATTCAAACCGAGGAAATTATAAAACTGAATTCAGCACTCTAAGCATTTCGGAGTGAACTTTTCCGTTACTTGCCAAAATTTGTTTTGAATAGATATCAATCTTTTCTCCCGAAAAATTTGTAACCACACCGCCCGCTTCTTCAACAAGTAGTTTCCCCGCAGCCATATCCCATGGATTAAGATGCACTTCCCAGAAACCATCAAACACACCTTCTGCAACATAACAGATATCAATAGCAGCTGAACCTAACCTTCGCACAGCCCTTGAATTTTTCAAAAATGAAACGAATCGTTCGATTGCATGGTCGGGATTATTTTTGATGTCGTATGGAAATCCAGTAACAAGAACACTCTTTTCCAGATCATCGTTAGTGCTTACTTGTAATCTTTGACCGTTGCAATAAGCGCCGCCTCCAATTTCCGCACTATACATTGCATCCCGCATTACGTCATAAACAACGCCGCAAATTATTTCATTATTTTTTTGAACTCCGATTGAAACGGAAAAAATCGGCAATCCATGAGCAAAGTTTGTTGTACCGTCTAATGGATCAATTACCCAGAGATATTCGGAATCTTTCTCGTGTGAACCGCTTTCCTCGGCAAGAACTGAATGTGTTGGAAATTCTTTCCGAATAAAATTGATAATTGCTTTTTCCGATTTTTTATCAATCTCTGTTACAAGATTTGAAAGATTCGTTTTGTATTCTACCGAAAAATTTTTTCCAAATCCATCGCGAATAATCCCTCCGGCTTCTTTTGCTATTTGAACTACTTTGTCAATCATATCTACCTTTATGAGTGTTTGTTTTTTGAGTCATTCAAAATTACTAAAAAATCACTATTACGGAAAATGCCCTCGCAAATTCCCGATATAAGCGGGGATGAAGTTCGCCTTGTCGAAGCAAAGCGAGGCAGGCGATCTCAAAATAAAGAGATTGCTTCGCTCAGTTGTTCGTAAAGACATGCACGATTGGAGAGGACCAATAGCCGATGAAGGAAATCAAAAGGTTTGAAGATAATATTTGATCAACAAATTGACATTTTCGATGGTATTGAATATAATACCGCTGTGAAAAGATACAAAATCGTAATTGATACAAATGTAATCGTTTCCGCTCTCAAATCTAGGAATGGATTTTCTTATAGACTTCTATCAATCATTGATGATGATAGATTTTTAGTAAACATTTCCGTTCCGCTTATTCTTGAATATGAGGATGCCATAAGAAGAGAGAAAACGAAAATCGGTTTATCTAAAGAGGATATTGATTCAATTCTGGATTACATCTGTTTTATTGGCGAACAAAGAACAATTTATTATTTGTGGAGACCTCATTTAAAGGATCCTAAAGATGATATGATTTTGGAATTAGCAGTTGAATCAGAAAGTGATTTCATCATTACATTTAATAAAGGCGATTTTGAAGGAATAGAGAAGTTCAGTTTAAAAGTATTGACACCAAAGGAGTTTTTAAAGTTATTAGGAGAAATAAAATGAGTTCAATCAGTTTGAGATTACCCGAATCATTACATAAAAAGGCAAGAGACTTAGCTAAGAAGGAAAAGACTTCCATAAATCAGTTAGTATCCTCTGCACTTGCCGAAAAGATCTCGGCGCTTACAACAGAAGATTATCTTCAGGCAAGAGCTGAGAGAGCGAGCAAAAACCTCTTCAAGAAAGCTTTAAACAAAGTTAAAAATGTGCAGCCGGAAGAACGTGATAGATAAATAGAAAAATCTTTTTAAAGTTTGTCAAGATATTTCACCGGCTTCTTTCGCAATAATTACTTTGTCAATCATTTACACTCCGTTAAACCAATTAAGTGGTTATAAAAATAGGAAACTTCTACTCAACTCACAGATGAATCTGTTGTTTTACAAAATAACAATTTCTTGCTCATGCTCTTCTCTTTCCAAATGCCAGAAAAAGATTAAGATCACGAGCAAGAGCAAGAAGGGGATTGTACTCTACCTACATTTCGTTTCCTTGATAGCCCTTCGATTTATTGGTATATTTTGATTGTAAATCAAATACGGAGTTTTTAACCCTGATGAATGAAAGAAATAAAAAGCCAAGCGATGAAATTTCAAGTATAGAGAGCATTCCACACGTTCTTCCTGTGCTGCCGCTACGAGATAATGTAATATTCCCTTATATGATTTTTCCCGTTCTTGTAGGACGAGAGCAATCTATCCGTGCTGCAAATTTTGCACTCGATAATTCCAAATATATTTTTCTTGCTGCGCAAAAAAAATCGAACGTTGAAGAGCCTGCAAAAGAAGATATTTATGCAGAAGGAACCATTGCCAAGATAATTCAAATATTAAAACTGCCTAATGGTCTGCTAAAAATTCTGGTTGATGGAATTATTCAAGGGAAAATTCTTGCTTATACAGATCGAACAAATTTTTTTGAAGCAGAAATTGAAGTCATTACACCGAAAGATGAAGACAAGCGTGAAATGAATGCTCTCCTGCGGCAAATGTCTTCACTTTTCAAAGAGTATGTTAAAATAAATAAATCCATACCTCCGGAAGCTGTAAACGCATTTGATAACATTGACGAGCCGGACCGCAAATTATTTTACGTTGCCGCTAATATCAATCAGCAAATTGATGTGAAGCAAAAGATACTTCAAAATTTTTCACTGCGGGATCAACTCTATGAAGTTATCCGTTTGCTTAATTCAGAAATTGAAATTTTGAAAATCGAAAAAGAGATTGAAGGAAAAGTTCAGGATAATATTCAAAAGACTCAGCGCAAATTTATCATACAAGAACAGATTAGAATTCTGCAGGACGAACTAGGAGAAGAGGAGGAAACATCACCAGATTTTATAAAATTAAAAGAACGGATTGATAAAGTAAAAATGCCTAAGGCGGTTTTTGATAAAGCAGTTGAAGAATTTAATAAATTGAAAAAGACGCCGCCAAGTTCACCGGAATCAACAGTTATACGCAACTATCTTGATTGGCTTGTTGATGTTCCATGGCACACAAAAACGAAAGACCATCTTGATATTAAAAACGTCCGCAAAATTTTAGATGAAGATCATTACGGTCTGGATAAACCTAAAGAAAGAATTGTTGAACATATAGCTGTTTTGAATCTTGTAAAAAATATGCGTGGACAAATTTTATGTTTTGTAGGACCTCCAGGTGTTGGAAAAACTTCTTTAGGAAAATCTATTGCAAGAGCAATCGGTAGAAATTTTGTTCGCATTTCCCTTGGCGGTGTTAGAGACGAAGCTGAAATTCGAGGTCACAGAAGAACATATATTGGTTCAATGCCGGGAAAAATAATTCAATCCATGAAACGGGCAAAAACAATAAATCCGGTTATGCTTCTTGACGAGATTGATAAAATGAGTATGGATTTCCGCGGCGATCCGTCATCTGCTATGCTTGAAGTTCTGGATCCGGAACAGAACCATACTTTCAACGATCACTATCTAGATATAGATTATGATCTTTCACAAGTAATGTTTATTACTACTGCTAATGTTCGTTATAATATTCCTCTTCCACTTCAAGATAGAATGGAAATAATTGAACTGCCCGGTTATCTTGAACATGAAAAGATTCAGATCGCAAAACGCCATATTATTCCAAAACAAATTGCCGCTCACGGTTTGGAAAAATTTAATGTGGAGTATAAAGATGAAGCAATCAACAAAATTATTATGGAATACACACGTGAAGCCGGCGTAAGAAATCTTGAACGCGAGATAGCTTCGGTACTCAGAAAAA
>JAJYXU010000004.1 GCA_021801605.1 Bacteroidota bacterium | reverse complement strand
TACTATGAAAAAGAGAAAACTTGGCAAAATTGGACCTGAAGTTTCAGCTATAGGGCTGGGATGCATGGGCATGTCGGAATTTTACGGTAATGCAAACGAGTCCGAATCAATATCAACAATCCACCGAGCGGTTGATCTCGGAATTAATTTTTTAGATACGGCAGATATGTACGGTCCATACAAAAACGAAGAACTCGTTGGCAAAGCGCTCAAAGGAATCCGGGACAAAGTAACACTCGCAACAAAGTTTGGAATTGTTAGAACGAGCGATCCGAACGTTCGCAGTGTTAATGGACGACCAGAATATGTTAAATCTTCTTGTGAAGGATCTTTGAAACGGTTGGGTGTAGATTATATTGATCTTTATTATCAGCACAGGGTTGATCCAAACATTCCGATCGAAGATACGGTTGGCGCCATGGCAGAACTCGTTAAAGAAGGAAAAGTGAAATATATTGGTCTTTCGGAAGCGGGACCGAAAACTATCAGGAGAGCAGATCAAGTTCATCCTATCACTGCTTTGCAAACCGAGTATTCCCTTTGGAGTCGCGACCCTGAAGATGAAATTTTAGCAACCACAAAAGAACTTGGAATTACATTCGTTGCCTATAGTCCTCTCGGCAGAGGATTTTTAACGGGACGATTCAAAAAATTTGAAGACTTTGAAGAAAATGATTACAGAAAATTCTCTCCCAGATTTCAAGGAGAAAATTTTCAAAAGAATTTAGAGCTTGTTAAAAAAGTAGAAGAGATTGCCAAAACAAAAAGTGTTCTTCCGGGACAGTTAGCATTAGCGTGGGTTCTTGCTCAAAGTGAAAACATCATTCCGATTCCAGGAACGACAAAACAAAAACATATCGAAGAAAATATTACCTCAACAGAAATTATATTAACTAAAGATGAGCTTGAGCTGATAGAAACTATTTTTCCGAAAGGCGCTGCAAGCGGATCGAGGTATCCTGAAGCGATGATGAAAAGTGTGGGTAAATAAAAAACAACTAATGGTTCTATAGCCCAAGCCTGACCTACATTACAAAATCCTTCTCTGGTGAATACAGCAAAGCCGCTTTCTCTGCCGAAGTAGTAATTCCTTTTATCATTGCAGAAGAAAAACCACTGTGTTCCATTTGGTTCAATCCGGAAATTGTACAGCCGCGCGGTGTTGTAACTTTATCAACTTCATTTTCCGGATGATCGCCAATTTCAAGTAGAAGAGAGGCTGCACCTTTAGCTGTTTGAGATGCCATTAATAACGCGTCATCGGCGTGAAATCCAATTTCAATTCCACCTTGCGAGGCGGCACGAACCGCACGAAGAAAGAATGCAATTCCACAAGCGCAAAGCGCTGTGGCTGGAACCATTAAAGATTCTTCTATAACTAACGATTTTCCAAGCGTGTCAAAAATATTTTTTGCCGTTTCCAATTTGTCAAGATCTTTCGCATTGGCTGAAATACAAGTCATAGATTCACGGATTGCGATTGCAGTATTAGGCATTGCACGTATTACCGGCACATTATTTCCAATTTGTTCTGTGATCTGCTTAATCGTTGCGCCCGATACAACGGAAATCAATGTGTGCTTCTTTTCATCAATTGAATCTTTGATCTCAAAAAGAAGATCGTTCAATTGCTGGGGAGTTACTGCAACTATGATTATTTCAGTTTCACTTACGGCTTGCGCATTACTTGCCACTGTATGAAATCCTTTTTCTAAAAATGATTTTAATAAATCATGATTCCGGCGTGTGATAATAATTTCGGAAGGAGAGTAAAGATTAGAATTAACCAATCCGGCTGCAATTGCAGAACCAATGTTCCCGCCCCCGAGGATAGAAATCTTTTTCTGTTTTGTGCTCATTTTATTTCCGTTTTAAATGATACTTAATTTTGGTGATCTTGAATCCATCATGACATGAAAACAATAAAAGTCATCACGCATTTACTAAATAATCTTTCAGCGCTTTGAAATCATTGCCTAATAACACTGTATTTTTCTTTTTGGTTAAACAAGAAGCAAGTCTTTCCGGAATTTCAATATCTCTCCCGATAGTTTCATCAACAGTGGATTTGAATTTTGCCGGATGAGCTGTTTCTACAACTATACCATTCACACTTCCGGCATCATATGAACTCAAAAATTGTTTTAACGCTTGGTAACCAACCGCACCGTGCGGATCAATTATGTAATTATATTTTTCAAACACTTCTCTAATGCCTTCCTTGGTCAATTCATCGGACCAACTTGAAGATGAAATATCTTTTCTCACATTAGCTGCATCTTCGCTGTACAAATCAACTATTCTTTCAAGATTGCTCGGATTACCAACATCCATGGCGTTTGAAAGCGTGTGAACAGAACTGCGCGGATTAATTTTGTTAGTGTTAATGAATTCAGTGAAGACGTCATTTCTGTTTGTAGCGCCGATAAATTTTGTAATTAGAATTCCCATTTTCTTTGCGAACAATCCGGCAGTAATATTTCCCAAATTGCCGGATGGAACAGAAATTACAACCGGTTTGGTTTTATCTTTTATCTGACGATACGCGTTTATAAAATAGAATGTCTGCGGGATCAACCGCGCAATATTAATTGAATTTGCAGAGCTAAGATTTAATTTTGCCTTGAGTTCATCATCAACAAAAGCATCTTTAACCAAACGCTGGCAATCGTCAAATGTTCCGTTTACCTCAATTGCGGTAATGTTTTTATCAAGAGTAGTTAATTGTTTCTCTTGAATTAAACTTACTTTCCCTTTCGGATAAAGGATGAAAACATTAATCCCTTCAACGCCGTAGAATCCATAAGCAACAGCGCTTCCCGTATCTCCAGAAGTTGCTACAAGTATATTTAGTTCTTTCTCCAAATCCCCGGCAAAATATTCCATAGTCTTTGCCATAAAACGGGCACCGAAATCTTTGAATGCCAATGTTGGTCCGTGAAATAATTCCAGTACAGATAATTGATCCGATAGTTCAACCAGCGGAGCGGGAAAATCAATTGCGCTTTCAATTATGGTTAATAACTTTTGATTCGGAATTTCCCCGCCGATAAAATTTTTCGAAACTTCATAACCAATCTCTTGAAACGAATATTTTTCAATCTCTTGCATCATTGAATGCGGCAGAGAGGCAATTGATTCCGGCATAAACAATCCGCCGTCTTTTGCTAGACCTTCCATTACGGCGGTTTTAAAACTCACAAAATTATTTTTAGAGCGTGTGCTGTAATAATTCATCTATCCAATCACCTGTGGTCCAACTTTATCGATCGCTGAATTATAGACAATATTTTTCTTCACATATTTTGAAGAAACTTTTTTCATCTCTTTTCCAATTTTTTCAGCATTTTCTTTTGAAGTGCTGAAAGCGAACATTGCCGGACCCGAACCGGAGATGCTGCAACCGATAGACTCCGCATTCAAAGCCGCCTTCTTTATTTCATAAAAGCCGGGAATCAATTTTGCGCGCACCGGTTCTGCAATCAAATCATTCATTGATCTTTTAATTAAATCATAATCACTTTTTAACAATCCCGCAACTAACCCCGCTGCATTACCGGTTTGAGTTATCACATCTTTCATTGGTAGTCTTTTCATAATAAGCTTTCTTGCTTCGGAGGTTTTTATTTCAAACTGTGGATGAAGAATTGTGCAGAATAATTTTTTAGGAGAGGACAATTTAATTATGTCTGTTGGATTGTAACCACGAATTAAAATAAATCCACCGAACAGGCAGGGCGCAACATTATCGGCATGTATGCTTCCGGCGGCAATCTTTTCGCCAAGTAACGCAAATTCCATTAGTTCATATTTCGTAAATGGTCTATCAAGCAATTCATTCAAAGCAAAGGGCGCTGCAACAGCGCTTGCCGCACTCGATCCGAGTCCGCTGCCGGAGATAATCTTCTTCCGGATCTCAAGTTCAATCCCAATATTAATCTGCAAACTTGAAAGCATATTTGTTAATGCTACAGTTGCCGTGTTCTTTTTTATATCGAACGGTATCCCGCTTTTATCACCGGTGATTTTTAGAATCCTAATGCCTGGTTTGTCTGTTAGTCGAACAATCATTTCTTCGACCGGTGTATTGATTGCAAAACCCATTATATCGAATCCGGGACCGACGTTTGAAACAGTTGCCGGCACAACCACTTTTATACTTTTTGAACTCATAAATATTTATCCAGGTAACCTTTTGCTTTCATTAATTCTGCAATTAGAATAGTTCCGCCTGCAGCGCCTCTAACTGTGTTATGAGAAAGAACTACGAACTTGTAATCGAACAAAGGACACTCACGGAGTCTACCGATGGAAACAGACATACCGTTTCCTAAATTTCTGTGCAGCTTTGGCTGAGGATATTTTTCATCTTCTAAATAAATTATCGGCTTCACGGGTGCAAATGGCAAATTAAGTTTCTGAGGATCGCCGGAAAAATTATTCCATGCGTTTATAATTTCTTCTCTTGAAATTTTCTTTTTCAGTTTGATCTGAACACATTCCGTATGACCGTCAAGGACACCGACTCGATTGCATTGGGCACTAACGATCATCTGTGCGTATTCTATTTTATTTTCGTTCAGCAATCCAAGAATTTTTCTTGGTTCCTTTTCCATTTTCTCTTCTTCGCCGCCAATAAAAGGAATAACATTATCAATTATGTCCATACTTGGAACACCGGGATAACCGCCGCCGGAAATAGCTTGCATCGTTACTACGTTCACCGATTCGATTCCAAAATTATCGTCGAGCGGTTTCAACGCCATAACCAAGCCGATGGTCGAGCAATTCGGATTTGTTACTATAACACCTTTTCCAAACTTCTGTGTTTTTACAAGTTCAAGGTGATCTGAATTTATCTCCGGCACTATCAATGGGACATCATCATCAAAACGATGATTGCGCGCATTCGAAATTACAACATAGCCTGCTTTTGCAAAATCTTCTTCAATCGTTCCCGCTACCGAAGCATCAAGAGCAGAAAAAACTATTTTTGATTTCAGCGTAGGTTCGCATTTTTTAACTTCCATCGCGGCAATTTCTTCGCTCAATGGTGTTTGCATCACCCAGTTCACGGCTTCACTGTATTTCTTTCCGGCGGATTTATCGGAAGCTGCGAGTTCTGAAATCTCGAACCACGGATGATTTGAAAACAGTTCAATAAATTTTTGCCCCACACTACCTGTTGCGCCAAGAATTGCAACTTTAGTTTTTCTAATCTTGCTCATTTCTTAACTCAAATAATTTGATATTCTTAAAATGTCTGAAAGGATACCGACTGCTGTAAAATCCGCACCGGCGCCCTGCCCGCGGATTACAAGCGGATTCTTCCAATAATTTTTTGTAGTGAATGCAACAATGTTTTCACTGTTAGTTAGATTGGAAAACGGGTGATTCTTATCAATTTCTTCAATTGCCAATTTTGCTTTTCCATTTTCATATCTGGCAATATAACTTAAAACACAATTTTTCTCGGCGGCTTTTTTCTTTTTCTGAATGATTCGCTCATCATCTTTTTTCAGCAGTTCAAAAAAGTCTTCAATGCTTTTTGCTTTTTCCGATTCGCGCGAGATTAGTTTTTCAATTTCAATATCTTTTAGTTCGAACGGAACGCCGGATTCGCGAATTAGAATTAATAGTTTTCTTGACATGTCCAGTCCGCTCAAATCATCGCGCGGATCCGGTTCGGTATAACCTCTCTCTTTTGCTAGTTTAACAACCTCGCTGAAACTGTCTTTTTCTTTAAGCGTATTGAAAATAAAACTAAGAGTGCCGGAAAATATTCCTTCTATCTTCACAACTTCATCGCCGTTAGCAATAATATCTTTTAATGTGCTTATAACAGGAAGCGCAGATCCCACATTCGTCCCGTATCTGAACTGAACATTTTTCTTAGAAGCTGCTTCTCTCAACAAAAGATACTTATCATAACTTTGAGTATTCGCGATTTTGTTCGGCGTTACGATTGAAATGCTTGCGTTCAATACTTGCAGATAATGTTTTACCACGCTGTCGTTTGCGGTGCAGTCAACAAGTATTGAATTAGGGAGATTCATTTTTTTCATCCGTTCAATAAATTTTTCAAGATCGGATTCTTCTTTAGAGCCGCCGAGCAATGTTTCCCAATTTTTTAATTCAATTCCGTTTTCGCTGAAAAACATTTTCTTTCTGTTCAGCATCCCGGCAATATTTATGTTCGTATGAAGTCTATCCGAAACGTAAACATTACGATCCAACAGAAGACGAAACAACGCGCTGCCTACTAAACCCGGTCCAACCAAAAACAAATTCAAGATTTTACGTTTTGATAAGAAGAGCGAGTTGTGCAAAACATTCAGCGCTTTCTTCAAATCGGTTTTTGAAATCACCAAAGAGATGTTTAACTCTGAAGAACCTTGTGCAATCGCAATTATATTTATTCCGTTCTTGCCGAGCGATTGAAAAACTTTTCCGGAAATTCCCGGTGTGTGACGCATGTTTTTTCCTACAACTGCAATTATCGCCATTTCAGGTTCAACAATTACTTCATCAATCATCCCGTCAAGTATTTCCCATTTGAATTCTTCTTCAATCAATTTCTTTGACTGTTTTCCATACTGCGGCAGAACAGCAAAACATACGCTGTGTTCGGACGAAGCCTGTGTAATCAAAATAACATTGATGTTTGCTTTTGCAAGCGCACCAAAAATTCTTGAAGCAATTCCAACAACGCCAACCATTCCGCTTCCGGTAATTCTTAAAAGAGTGATATCGTCAATCGAAGAAATTCCTTTTACGCTGAAACTGCTTTCCGGTTCGCTCTCGGTAATAACGGTTCCTTCAAACGACTGATTGAAAGTATTTTTGATTCTGATTGGAATTTTTTTGATCAGCGCCGGTTTCATTGTTGGAGGATGAATAACTTTTGCACCGAAGTGCGACATTTCCATTGCCTCTTCATATGTAACGCTATTAAGTGAATATGAATCGCTGACCTTGCGTGGATCTGCGGTTAAAATTCCGTCAACATCAGTCCATATTTCAATCTCTTCTGCATTCAAAGCTGCGCCTAAAATGGAAGCTGAATAATCTGATCCACCGCGTCCAAGCGTTGTAGTCTCGTTTTTGTCAGTCGAACCGATGAATCCGGTTACTACCTGAACTTTTTTATGTTTCGCAAAATGATCTGCAATATTTTTTTCAGTCAATTCAAAATTTACTCTTGCACTGCCGAAGTTATCATCGGTTTTGATAACTGTTCTGCTGTCTAAGAATTCTGCATCTATTTCCCTCGCATTCATAGCACCGGCAATTATTGTGCACGAAAGCCGCTCTCCAAAACTCATCACAAAATCCAACGTGCGCAAAGTGAGCTCCTTAACTAAAAAAATTCCGTGGAGAATTTCTTCCAGCTCATTTAGAAGAAGATTAACCTTCGATTTCTCTACATTACTACTTTGTGAGGCGATTAAAAAATCAACAGACTTGAAGTGAAGATTCTTCAGTTGTGCAAAATCTTTCATATAGGATTCATCTCGGTTTACCGCTTTCCGACTAATAGATATAAGACTATCCGTCACGCCTTGAAAAGCTGAAAACACTACTGCAAAGCGAATCTTCTTTTGCCGATATTCGCTCAGAATCTCGATGACCCTATTAATTCTTTCCGGCGTTCCAACCGAGGAACCGCCAAATTTTAACACCCGCATGATAGTCCCGGCTTTTTTAAAATGTTGGAATTCTGGTTTATATGATACAAAAAAAATATTGGAAGAGGAAAGTTTTACTCTGTAATTTCACTTGCCAATAAAACCAATATAGGAATGACTTATGAAATTATTAAAATTTATCATGTGCACATTTTTATTTTTCGTTACATTTTCTATTCAGAATTCGGCGCAAGAAAAAGAGAAATCGGCAAATGAATTAATCGAAAAGAAATTTGAATCACTCGATCACCGGCTCGATCAACTGGCAAAAGCGATTGATGATATTCAATGGTACAACAAAGTTGGAGATGTCGCTAACATCGAAAAAGTTTTTATAGTTGGCCCGCCTCCGGCAAAAATTCCAAACCCAACTGCAATGGGCGCAAATAATCCGCTTAAATTTTGGGCTTATGTTTTTATTCCAACCAAAATCGATCGAAGCAAAAAATATCCGCTTATTGTGCTGCCTCACGGCGGAGTTCATGCAGACTTCACAACTTATCACACACACATCATTCGCGAATTGATGGCTCAAGGTTACATTGTTGTAGCGCCGGAATACCGCGGCAGCACTGGCTACGGTCAAAGTTTTTATGAAAAAATTGATTACGGCGGATTGGAAGTTGAAGATAATAATGCCGCACGCGCCTGGATGATTGAGAACTACGACATTGTTGATAAAGACCGCGTTGGCATTACCGGATGGAGCCACGGCGGATTGATTGCATTGATGGATATATTTCAGCATCCGAACGATTACAAAGTTGCATTTGCCGGCGTACCTGTCAGCGATTTGATTCTTCGATTAGGTTCACACGGTCAATCGTACGAAGATGAATTCTCTGCTAAGTTTCATATCGGTAAGACAGTAAATCAAGATGTAAATGAATACAGAAGACGCTCGCCGGTCAATCACGTTGAAAAATTAAAAACACCTCTTCTCATTCACACAAATACAAATGATGATGACGTATACGTTCTTGAAGTCGAACATTTAATAGAAGCATTAAAAGCTGCGGGCAAAAAATTTGATTATGAAATTTTCAAAGATGCACCCGGCGGACATAGTTTTGACCGCATTGATACAAAACTTGCTAAAGAAATTAGAATGAAGATTTACAAATTCATTGGAGAGTATCTGAATCCGCCATTCCCTTTTAAGTCGCTTAAAGATCTAGAAAAAGCAGGATACCGTTGATGATGAATCCGGGGCGGAGATCATTCCGCCCCGAATAATTTATCTTCTTCCAGGTAAAATTATCCGGTCGCTAATCATTTTAGGAATCACAATATCTGAAACTTCTTTGCTGAAAGCTTCCATTGAACCACCGGGCAGCTAAAAACTAACAGTATCAAAATTCTTTTTCATCATCTTCTATTTCTAAGTTAGGAATTTGCGTGAATGCAATTCTCATTGGTGCGGATTTGATTGCGGGGTGTGCTGCGGCATAATAAACCGAAGAAAATCCATATTTTTTATTCAATCCATCAACTGCTTTGTTAAGTGATTTTATTTTATCGTAATCTTCAAAAAATATCATTGTGTTCTGATCCTCATCAAGAAGTTTGAATAAGGTTACTCCAACAGCAAGAGGTTTTTCTTTAAAGTCGGGATAATGTTCCAAAACTTTTTCTAATGCGCGCAGCAGTGTAATTGTATTTTGAGTGTGATTAAAACTAATTTCTTCTCTCCATCTTAAGTGTCCAAGGAATTTTACACCAACAGACATTGCCCCCGTAACAAAACCGAGATAGCGCATTCTTATTGCTGCTTTTTGCAACAAACGATTTAAAACTCCAAAAGCATCATCTTTATTTCTTTCTTTAGGAGGGAGAACATGAGAGTGACCAACTGTCTGACGATGCGTTGGCGGTCTCTTAACAATTTCTCCGTGCAACTGCGCAAACATTCGCTCGCCTTCTATTCCGCCCCAAATTTCTCTTAATCGTGCTTTCGATGAATTGCAAAGTGTTTCAACAGTATAAATACCGTGGCGCCTTAAACGTACTTCCATTCTTCTTCCAATGCCGGTTAGATCGCCGGTCTTTAATCCGTAAAGACAGTGCGGCAAATCTTTCTCTTCAATGATAACTAAGCCATCCGGCTTCTGCATATTGGTTGCCGTTTTTGCTAAAAATCTATTTGGGGCAATACCAATAGAGCATTTTAAATACTCTCCAACTTTTTCGGCGATGGTTTTTTTTATCAGCTTTGCAATTTCAATTGCATTCTCACGTTTCTGTTCTTTACCGATCAATGAACAAACCATTTCATCAATAGACATCACCTGATCAACGGGAAGACAGGTTCCAACTGCTTCAACTAATTTATGATGAAACTCTATATATGGGCGATGGTTAGCTTCAACTATCTTTAAGCCGGGACAAAGTTTTTTTGCTTCGGAAACAATCGTTCCGGTTTTAATTCCAAATTTTTTTGCCTCGTAACTTGCGGCAATGCAACAGGTGGTATTGGCTTTCGTCGGGACTATGGCAACTGGTTTGTTACGCAAAGCAGGATTGAGCTGTTGTTCAACAGAGGCAAAGTACGCATTGAAATCTAAAAATAAGCTACGGAGAGGCATTTTAAATAAAATCCATTTTATTACAAATTCAGTAAACGCGCTGAGTGGTAAACAGTAAGAATTTCAACTTCATCTTTCCTATATCTATAAATGATACGATAGTTGCCAAGAATTATTTCTCGAATCTCCGGATAATTAAGTTCGGGAACAATTTTTCCTAATTCTGGATAAGGAATTAGTTTCTCAACTGATGAAAAGATTTTTTCTGCGGTTATTTGTGCGTAGCGGAAAGAATCCCTCGAAATGAATTCACAAATATCTTGAAGATCGGAAATGGCTTGATTCGTCCAAGTTACTCGTGCCACTTTTGAAATCTCTCTTTAACCGTTTGATGATCCATCTTATCACCGCTATCTGCCTGCTTTATCCCTTTCTCTACTTTGTAAAGAAGATAAAGTTTTTCCATAGCGTCTTCAATTTCAATCCTTTCGGGGAGTTCATCAATGGCTTTGAGGATTTTCTTTTTTGTGCTTATTGTTTCCATAAAATATTTGTTTGTTGTTGTAGCTAATTTAAGTAATTGAATACGCTCTATCAACCTCAACAGATAAAGTGATTACTCATACACCACTGCGCTTAAATATCCCACCACTTCAGTATCATCGCCGGTAATATCTCCGGAATCAGTACGCGAGAGTATCTTGGATTTTCTTTTGTTGATCAAATCTGCGGCTTTCATCATAGCAACAATAGCGCCGCCACCGCATGCTTCACATTCTCCCGTTTCCAAATCTTTTTGTAATCCATCATAATCAAAATTTGCAATTCGTTTTTCAACAATAGAGTCGAGTTCATATGCTTCGGTTTTCGTGTGAAAATGAGAAAGATCCGAACTCGCAACAATCAATGTTTCATCATCAACAACTTCGGCAAGTTTTTGCGCAAGACCATCAATAAACATTTTGCGTTGATCTCCCATTACAATCGGTACAATAGAAAAATCTTTTATCACCATTTGTAGAAACGGAATTTGAACTTCAACTGCATGTTCCGTGCGATGACCGTTTAATCCTTCAAAAATAAATTTTTCATCGGCTGTTAATTTCAAAACCATCTCTTTGTTAACCGCAACTTCGCCTAACGGGGTTTTATATGCATCGCCACTGTAAATAGAAATTCCCGGAAAGTATTCCTTATGGGATGGAGAGATAATCACAACAGTTTTATAATTTTTATTTGCAAGTGTGTTAAATGCAATTGCGGCGGTTCTACCGGAATAAGTATACCCCGCATGAGGAGAAACAATTCCAAAAACATTTTGAAAACTTTCTTCGGATTTATACGTATCAAGAAGCAACTGAATTTCATCTTTCAATTTGTTTGGAGGCGATGGATAAAACATACCGGCAACTGCCGGCTCACGAACATTTCTCATTTTAACTCCGCGCTTACAGAGGAATCGGAAAAAACAGTTGCTGTAAAACCACTCAGTTTAAGTTGTTTTGTTTTCCAGTAGCCCGCCTGGAATCCACTCTTACGGCAAATTGCATCGAGATATTGCTCACGATTCATATTATGTTCAACGGGAACTTGCGGAAGTAAAAGACCGCGCCTTCCCTTCTCTTCAAGTATCAAACCGTGTTTGCCTATTTCAATTTCTTCATAGCTATTTATAGGAAACGGTTCCGAAAGGATTGAAATTTCCAATGATAAATTTTGCATTTCGGATTCTTGTACCGGTAGAAATCGCGGATCGTTTTGCGATGCTTGAACCGCCGCTTCACGGACAGTTTCAAATAATGGCTGGTCGGATATTATGTAGCCAATACAGCCGCGAAGATGACTTTGTTCTGTTAATGTTACAAAAGCGCCTGCGTGCGATTTAAAGATCGGATGTTTTTCATAATCGGGTTGAGATATTTTTTCACCGGTAAAAACGGAATTGATGGCGGCGCGGGCAGTATCAAGAAGAATTTTTTTCTCTTCTAAAGTCGGTTCCATCTTATTCTTGCTCTTAGTCTTGCACTTTTTCTATATCATATACAATAACTTCATTTTTTTCACGAAGCAGAAAAAGAAAATTTTTGTAAACGAAGAATGAATCTGTAAAGAGAACCGCTGCGTTCGCGTTCAGAACTTCATCAAGTATGATCTGTCCGTCAGTCAAATTCATTGCTATAAATTTATTTACGAAACTTCCCTCAAAAACTTTTGAATGAAAATTAAAAAAGAGCAGATTGCTACGGAAATTATACTCCACTTCTCCCTCAATAGCAAGATTTTTTGTCTGTGCTTTTATTGCCTCGCTTATTCTTAAATCACTTTCGTCACTAGTAAAAGTTTTGGGATAAATATAATTACTCCAATCTTTTTCATCTTCCGCTTTACTACGAAGCTCATTAATTGTTTTATAATCATTGCCGAACTCTTTTGTCAACTCACCGCTTAAATAATCAAGAGAAAAGAAATAGCGCTCTTCAAATCCTTGCTGGAACCCATAAACCAGGTTATCGTCGGTAAAAAGAAAAGACAAATCGCTGTTAGTCCATAAAATTTTCTGCGATGCAATATCAAAAGCGATGATCTGTTTATGCCCCGGTAAATCGGGTTTAGGAAATTTGTGAAAAAAAATAATGTCTTTGTAAACTGCCTCTATACCAAGCCAGAATTTTTCTTCAAGCTGAAGATCATAAAAAATTATTCTCCCGCTTTCTAATTCGTAACAGTGAAAGAAAACTTCTTTTGTGTTTGTGTCCCGTGTTTCGAGAATCAATTTATCGCTATCGGAGATAAGAATTCTCCATATCTGCCGCAGTGATTTATATGAGAAATGTTTTGTTATTTTCATTTTTTCTCCGTGGGTCTCCGTGATTCCTCAGTGAAACTCTGTGTAATATTTTTTTCACAGAGTTCCTTAGAGAAGACTCGGAGAATCACTGAGTTATTAAATAGGTTTAAACTTCGCCGTAAAATGTCTAAGCATTGGTGCTTCGTATGTTATTTCGTAACCTTTCATTTTATCGCGATTCTTAAACACCTCGATCATAACTTCAGCAACATAATCAATATGGCTTTGTGTATAAACACGACGGGGAATTGCAAGACGTACAAGTTCCATCATAGCCGGAATTAATTTTCCCTTTTCATCATACTTGCCAAACATCACCGAACCAATTTCAACTGCACGCACTCCGCCTTCAAGATACATTTCACAAACAATTGATTGACCGGGATATTGCTCTGGCGGAACTTTAGGCAAAAATCTTTTTGCATCTATATAAATAGCATGCCCGCCGGGCGGTTCAATAATAGGAATTCCCGCAGCCAACATTTTTTCACCAAGATATTCTGTACTGCGGATTCTATATTGTAAATAATGTTCGTCAACAATTTCTTCAAGACCTTGAGCGATTGCTTCGAGATCCCGTCCGGCTAATCCGCCGTAAGTTGGAAATCCCTCTGTTACGATCAGAAGATTGCGGCACTTCATAGCAAGTTCATCATCGTTAAGCGAAAGCCATCCGCCGATATTTACAAGCGCATCTTTCTTAGCGCTCATTGTAGAACCATCTGCGTATGAAAACATTTCCTGGCAGATTTCCAGAACAGATTTATTCTCGTAACCTTTTTCGCGAAGTTTGATGAAGTAAGCATTCTCTGCAAACCGGCATGCATCTAAGAACAACGGCAAACCATATTTTTTACAAACAGCTTTTACCTCTTTGATATTCTGCATCGAAACGGGCTGACCGCCGCCTGAGTTATTTGTTACGGTTAATACTATGAGCGGAATATTTTCTTTGCCGGTTTTTTTGATGAACGCTTCGAGCGCTTCAACATCCATATTCCCTTTGAATGGCGCGCGCTGTTCGGGATGTTTTCCTATTTCAACAAGAAGATCAACTGCTTCAGCGCCGGTGAATTCAATGTTTGCACGGGTTGTATCAAAGAATGTATTGCTTGCAAAATATTTCCCAGGACCGCCGAGAATTGAAAAGATAATTTTTTCGGCAGCTCTTCCTTGATGAGTTGGAATAATAAATTCATCACCGGTTATTTTTTTAACTGCGGCTTCAAACACATAAAAACTTCTTGCACCTGCGTAGCTTTCATCGCCGCGCATTATTCCAGCCCATTGATCGGAACTCATTGCAGATGTTCCGCTATCGGTTAGCAAGTCAATCAAAACATCATCTGCGTGAATTAAAAAAGGATTGTGTCCGGCTTCTTCTAAAATTTTAGTTCTCTCTTCTTTGGTTGTAAATCTGATCGGCTCAACGGATTTAATTTTGAACGGTTCAATGATTGTTTTCATAACACCTCAGTAAAGGATGAATAATTTTTCTTTGATCAAAATTACGAATTCTTAACAACTTCTCAGCAGAGACTCTTCGAGCTTTTTCAAAGGAGTCTGGATTCAAAAGAAAAAATCGAGTGAATTTCCATGTAAAGCATACTTGACTTTTTGTAAAGGATGCTATATTT
>JAJYXU010000064.1 GCA_021801605.1 Bacteroidota bacterium | reverse complement strand
ACTATCTTAGAAAGTAAACTGATTATTTTGTTAAAGACTTTAGTAAGCGGAACTGTTCTGTTTCTCGCATTTGCGTTGACTACAATTTTTGTCTTTCGGGATAAACTTAACGGGATTAGATCTTATCTTAAAGATTTACGTAAATAATCTGTTGGAAGTTATTGCGTGTTTAGAAAACTCATTCTGTGAAATGAGCGGCAACTTTTTCTTCAATGTAATTTTGGATCTTCTCCTTAAATAGAACGCGATCAAACTTCAACGCATGAGTACGAATTGAGAATGGGTCGAATTTCGTATTCTCAAAATCCTCGACAGCTTTTATCAATGATTCCACAGTTTGTTCGTAAAAAAATATTCCAGTGGCATTTGCGCCCTTATCAATCACAGTTTCAAGAGCACCGCCCTTTCCAAAAGCAATAACCGGCTTTCCACTTGCCATAGCTTCGAGAGGAACAATTCCAAAATCTTCTACACCGGGAAAAATTAAAGCGCAGCATCCGGCATATATTTTTGCCAGTTCGTCATCGCCTCTCCAGCCGAGAAATTCTATATTATTTTTTGCAATCAATTTTAATTTTTCACTCTCCGGTCCGGTACCAACTATTACAAGCCGTTTTCCTGTTTTATTAAATGCGTTAACAGCTATTTCTACTTTCTTATACGGTACCAATGCACTAACGATTAAAAAATAATCCTCATTCTTTTCCGATATCTTAAAAAGTGAAGTATCTACGGGAGGATGAATTACATCGGACTGGCGGTTGTAATATTGTTTTATCCGTCTGGCAACGTTATAAGAGTTTGCAATGTAATAATGTACACGTCCGCTAGTTTGTAAATCCCATTTACGCAATAGTGGTGCGATAATACTCATTGCAGCTCTGGTCAAAAATCCCGCTTTGTCTTTTCCGAAGTACTCATCATACATTTCCCAAACATACCGCATAGGTGTATGACAGTAACAAATATGCAACGCATTTTTACAGGGTTTGGAATTTTTTGCAACACAATGACTCGTAGAAATTATAAGATCATATTTTGAAAAATCAATTAATTCTATAGCCAATGGAAAGAGAGGCAGATAGTTTCTATATTTTTTTTCTTTCAAAGGAAGTTTATCAATGAAAGAAGTTTTGATTTGCATCTTCTCAATGGCAGGTGATAACATTCCTTTATTATGAAGGAGAGTAATAAGTGTAGCTTCGGGATAAAGCTCACAAAGAACTTCTAAAACCTTCTCTCCGCCGCGCATGCTAGTCAGCCAATCGTGAACTATTGCTATGTTCAGCTTTTTCATATTTTCAATTTTTTCCATTTGCATAAATAAGGAATTATTATAGGGTAGTTCAAAAACTTCAAAATTCTTCGCGTACTTTGCAAAATCTCTGCGCTCTTTGCGTTTAGGCTTTCAATAAGATAGTTTTTAGAACCACCCTATAGTAAAGATACAATCGCAAGTACAAAAAAAGACGAGAAAACATTTTTTGTTATTTTTTCGATATTAAAATCCCAAATAAAAAGAAAGTAAGTCATCAATTACTAATTCATACAGTGCAAAAATAACTATTTTTAGGTTGCCGACTAATCATTTAAAACAGAAATGAGATTATAATTTATCCCAATTTATTTTTTCATCTATCAATTATTTCCAATTCAAGTTTTTTCCCCTTTATCAGCTCAAATTTATTTTGGAAGCCAGTATTTTCCAAAACATGAGACTCTTTTGATTGTCTATATAAATATTGTATATTTTTTTCAAAAATTTTGGGAATATTGTATTAGGGTGATCGTTTAGATATAACCTTCAACAAATGCTACTTGTTTTGAAAAAGACTACCAATATTTCTTCAAGAGAACTGTTCAAAGAATATTAACAATTTGCATTAAAAAATTAGTATATAGTATAATTCTCTGATTGGAAAAGATTAATGAAAAACGCCATTTCGGTTGACCTTGAAGATTGGTTTTGCGCTTATAACTTGGAAATCCCTATAGAAGTTTGGAACAAGCAAGAACTTCGCATCGTTTCAAATACTAGACGAATCCTTGAGATATTAATGAAGTTCAACACTAAAGCAACGTTCTTTGTTCTGGGCTGGATTGCAGAGCGAGTACCGGCTTTAATACATGAAATCGAAGAACAAGGACACGAGATCGCAACGCACGGATATTCGCACACGCTACTTACAGACATGTCACCGCAATCGTTCGAGTCAGACCTGGAAAAAGCATTGCAAGTAACCAAAGCATGCATCAACCAGCCGATTATTGGCTTCCGTGCACCGTCGTTCACTATAACCGACAAGACCTTGTGGGCATTAGACATTCTCCCAAAGCACGGTATCAAATACGATTCATCTATTTTTCCTACAAGTATGCACCCTGACTATGGGATTCCCAACGCACCACTATCCATCCATCAAAGAGGCAGATTGATTGAAGTTCCCTTGAGTTGCGTCGAAGTACTCGGTAGAAGAATTCCGTGCGGCGGCGGCGGCTATTTTAGAGTTTTCCCATATTCACTGACTAAGTCGCTGATGCGTAAGAGCAATCGTCTTGGGCGTCCGGTGATTTTCTACTTTCATCCATGGGAAATTGATCCCGGTCAGCCGAGGATGCAATTGCCACGGTTGAAAGCGTTCCGACACTACTTCAATCTTAACAAAACGGAAAGCCGGCTAACTCAGTTGCTGACTGATTTCGAATTTACCACAATAAAAGAAGTGATAGGATTATGAATCAGTATTTAAATAGGCAAAAGAAATTCTGGAATAAAGAAATCAAAAATTTTGATGCAATTTACTCACACAACAAGAGCAGATTGAACAACTGGCTTGATGCAACTTTCCGTTGGGATATGTACGCACGATTTGAATATACTATGAAGAATGCAATACCGATACAGGGACGCAGTTTTCTTGATGTGGGATGTGGTGCTGGACATTATTCATTGGAATTTGGCAGTCAAGGCGCACAAAAAGTTATCGGCATAGACATTTCGGAAAAGATGATCGAGATATGCCAACAGCGTGCTTTTGAACTACAACTAAATGACCGCTGCCAGTTCTTACAAACCGATCTTCTCGAGTACCAGCCAGATACCAAATTCGATGTTTGCATTGGTATTGGTTTGTTCGATTACATCCCCGAACCACTGTCTGTGCTGACTAAGATGGGAGAGGTTGTTCAAGATAGAATAATCATTAGCTTGCCGCGATTCTGGACGTGGAGAGCGCTTGTGCGTAAGGTACGACTCACTATCAAGGGTTGCGATGTTTTCTTTTACAAGAAGGAACAGATTGATAGATTGTTGAAACAGGCAGCATTCAAGAGATATACAATCGAGAAAATTGGTCAACTTTATTGTATAACGGCATATGTTTGATGGCAGAGAACCAATGCGCGGAAGATAAGATTAGATTGTAGTACTTTTTAATTATTATATCCGAATTATTAGTTCAATCCTTTTTGTCAGAAGTCCCTTTTAAGTTAATCCTCGATTAAAGAGTCATACAAAGCTTTATACTTCGATACCATTTTCTCTAAAGTAAAGTTTTTCTTTAGTGATGTGTTATATTCAATAAAATGTGATCTATTCTTTTTAATTTCCAAAAGTTTTTTAATATAATCTTCAATATCGTTTAGAATAAATACTTGCTTAGAGGAACCACCAACACTTTCTTTATTCCCACCAACATCTGAAGCTAGAATTGGTATCTCTGCAAATATCGCCTCAATAAGACTAATGGATAAACCTTCAAAGCGGGATGTGAGAGTGAAGACATTGAATGCCTTTATATATTTATACGAATCTTTTATAGCTCCGACCAAGAAAAACTCATTTTGAATTCCTAGTTGATTAATTCGTGTTTTATATTTTTCATAATCTGTGCCATCCCCAATTATGATTACCTTTGCATTGGGTATCTCTTTTTTTATCGAGCAGAAATTTTCAATTAAAAATTCATAATTCTTCGGATAAGACAATCTGCCAGTCGATCCTATTAAAAAATCCTTAGATAGATTTAAACCACATTTTTTCGAAAAGTAGTTTCGCGCTTTCTCCTCAGCCAAATAGTGCAGTTCATTTTCATCAAGACCATTATATATCACATCTGCAGATTTTATAATTTTTGCTTTTTTTACCACTTCGTAATTTATTTTACTCACAAAAACAGTTCTGTCTACAGTCTTCAATAATATCTTAAAATAAAATTTTGCCAGAGTCTTTATAAAAATCCTTGCTTTAAAATTCTGATCGATAAATGATAATCCGTGAAAAGTGAGAATGGTCCTGGGTCTCTTTTTGAGGAAGAAAGAAGAGAGGACGCCTACTAGAGTATTTGAACTATTAAGATGAAGAATGTCATAATTATTTTCTTTTAACAATTGATATAGATCATAAATAAAATAAAGCGAATTCAGAACACTGAAATTTCTTTTTAACGAGTTCAGGTAATGAAAGGTGATATTTTCTTTTTCAAGTTCGCCGGAAAGATAATTACCGTCTCCGGCAGCCACTTCAACATCGTAACCCATTCTTTTGAGAGAACGTGCTAGATTTAGAACAAATACTTGAGCTCCACCTATTTCGGATTTGGTTATTACTAACAATATTTTCATAATAAGATAATTGCGGCTATATGATTAAGAAGGAAATGCTGTTTCCCTTAAAATTTGTTCCAGAATAGGTGCATTAACTTGTAAAGTAAATTTATCTTCTACTAATTTACGTCCATTAAGCCCCATTTCTTTTCTCAAGTCTGGGTTATCTTTTAATATTTTCAAATATTTTAACCAGTCATCTGAGGTCTCGGCTAAAAATCCATTAACACCATCTGTCACCAATTCTTGATTTACACCGACAGGGGATGCAATGACAGGAAGGCCGCAGGCCATATACTGAATAAGTTTGAATCCACATTTTCCTCTTTCCCAGGGACTATCAATTAATGGCATAATGCCGACGTCAAATTTCTTTATTTCCTCAACCTCAGTTTCTTCTTTCCATTCAATATTTTCATAAGGGATTTTTGTCAGAAAAGTTTTTCCGGCACCAACTAAATGCAATTTACCATTATATGAATTGCAAAATTGTTCTAAAGATTCTTCTATATTTTTAATATAAAGTGCATTTGGAGGCGAGCCAAGCCACCCAACAATAAACTTTTCTTCGCTTACATTTTTTTTCTCTTTTATATCATACTTTGCAATATCTATAACGGTTGGTATAATTCTAATGTTTTTGCAATTATTTTTTGCAGCACGTTCCGCCAGATAGGAATTTCCGACAATAACAAGATTCGAGATTCTCATCGTCTTATCTATCTTATCCCCAAGAATTTTTCTAACTGAAGCTGATTTGTGCAAATCGTATCGGTGAAAAAAAGCATCATCATGATCAACGACAATCGGGGTTTTTGACTTCAACAAAAATGTTTCTATAAATGAAGGGACCCATGGGAAAGCTTCTTGCTGAAGCCAAATTAAATCATATTTATTCTTATTAAGTAAGAGATTAATCCTATGAAAATAGCTCTTTATAATGTCTCCAAAAGGTAGAGAATCCTTACGATATAGGTGATGAATATAATTATCATTTAACAATGAGTGAAGTGTAATTTCCCACCCATTTTCTCTAAAATATGAAAGGTACTGAAAAATCCTATATCGACTGCTTGAACCTAAATAACTATATCTGGAGAGAATTAATATTTTCATCTAAATTATTTTAATAATGATTTAATCAACATATTGTAAGCAGATATTACCTCTCCACTACTTTTTATCTTCCCCTTAAATATAAGATCTATAATCCTTATTACTGCCTCGGGAATAAATGTAAAAAGTACTGCGAAAATATATCCGCTAATAGTAAAATGTTTTTTCGCATATAATAATTTACTCTGTAAAATGTAGAAAAGTCGTAATGCCTTAACTTTTTCGGAAGTTCCGCCGCCTTTATGATAAATCTTGGCAGTTGCTAAAAAATAACTTTTATAGTCTATTTGTTTTGCTCTAAATGAAAAATCAACTTCTTCAAAATACACAAAAAATTTTTCGTCAAAACCGTTCAATTTTTGAAATAGATTTTTTCTTACGAAAAAAAACGCACCCATTACTTGATCAACAACCTGATTGTTATTATGGTCCCACTCAGTCATAAATTGATTACGAAAAATATTGGGGAAAATTCTATTCAGCCCTAACGACATGTAAACAAAAACGAAGGGACTAGGGAATCTTGAGCATGTCCGGCTAATATTATTTTCATCATCAACCATTTGCGCCCCAATAATTCCTATTTCGTTATTCTCTTTGTCCATCATGAACTTAATTGGTTCTGCCAATGAGTTCTTGAATAAACGGGTATCTGGATTAAGAAACAACAAAAAATTAGCTTCACTACTTATCGCACCCTGATTACATGCTTTAGCAAAACCATAGTTTTGCGTATTTCGTATTATTACTAAAGGCAGATTTGTAGAATCAAGATTATCAAGAGAATCATCACTTGATGCATTATCCACAATAACAACTCTGTTTAGGATAAAACTATTTTGTAAAGCATTATTAATGGAAAAGATACACTCAGGCAAAAGTCTACCTGAATTCCAATTGACAATAATTATATCTATCGAGGGTAACACTCTGCTCCAAGAATTTTATTATAATTTACGAAGGAAGAAACAAGCCATATCACCGTCATTATTCTGATTAAGTTGTTCGGCTTTCTTCTTATAGTCTTTAATCTGTTTTTTTGAAAAAATTGATTTCTTTGACTTAAACCATAGAGATCTATTGTCATGAAGAGGAATATCATTTTGAAATTGTTCACTTCCCCAAAATTGGAATTCCCAAGATTCATATATCATTTTTTCCATTTTAAAACCACAAGATGCTGCTAATTCTTTAATCCCTTTTTCGGAAGGAACAGAAATATGGCGGGGTGCATCAATCTGAACCCAATTAACGCCATATTTCCTCCATGCAAAGCCTCCAACAACCGGGATACGAATTAATACATACCCATTGGGATTTAATAATGTAGCTGCTTTTAATAAATCTTCTCTGGGATCAGCAACATGTTCTAAAGAGTGATTAAACATAATAAGATCATATGTTTCGTTGACATCGTGTATACTACCTTTAATAAAATTTAATCCCCTAAATGGATTTTTACTGGCAGAAATAAACGGATCAACTCCTGTTAAATTTGAAAAACCATATTGGTGCATCAGCAATAACAACTTACCTTCACCGCTACCAACATCAAGAATTGCATCTTCAAGTTTAATATTAGCAATTCTCAGAAAATTACCGATAGGCGGTGCCCACCAAATTTTCTTTACAATTTTTCCTATTAATCCTCTATCAGTATATGAATTATCAAATCTCTTTAGTTTAAGCCAACTTTTTATTTTGCTATCCTGTGTTAGTTCAAATGATAAATAGTTAGCTGGATAATATTTTGCCAGGTTTGAAGGAATTTCTTCTATTTGTATACTTTTACAATTTGAACATTCCACATACTTGAACTCATCTCTTAAACCAAACATCATTTCACGTGCAATAAATTCTTGCTTAGAATTGTTATTTTGGCAAAAACGGCAATTGTACATTTTCATAATTGCTATGATATATAGAAAGTTAAATTGAGATAATTATTTAGTTTTACTAAAGGATATATATTTGAAAACGATTAACAATACAAATAAATTATAAACAAACCAAAGATAGCCGATTGTGCTGTTAAAGAATGAAAATATTACAGCAAACAAAAACATTCCGTAGATTGCTAATTTTTGCAAAGATGGTCTAGCTTTGAATGAATAATATAATGTACTAAGAGCCATACCTCCGAAAAACGGAATGAAAAATACTCCCAATATTCCAAAATCTCTGTAGTAAGTCCAGAAAGCTGAATATGTATTATAACTGCTGGTGAGAAAAGGAGTTTCGTTCAAATGGAAATATTGATCAACCCAATGTTTCAAACCGCTTATTGCTGTTACAAAATCGAATGTATAGAACCCGTAAGTATAGTTCTCAACCCTCGCAATTGACCTTGCGTAATTTTCAAGATTCATTGTTACATACATATATGGTTCTGTAAAGATTGCATAGGAGGGTGAGAATTTCATTTTTGACACTTTATAAAGAACGAATACGATCAGCTCGCCAGCTCTAAATGAAGAAACCAAGAAAAAAAAAATTATAATAAATACTCCAAGCAGAGAAATAGTTTTAATATTTATTCTATACGTTGTGTAATATAAAAATGTGATAATCATAAGAATAGTTAAAAATACTTGAAAGCGCTGAAGAGTAATAGCATACAAAACTAGAGATAGTAATGAAAGAATAAGTAGAATACTTTTCCGAACTTTATTTTTATTCTCAAGTACAAAATAAACAGTTGTCAAAAAAAATATTAGGACAACGTTATGAAGGAATAGACCAATGCCGAACATTGTAAAATTAGCTCTTGCCCTGCCTGGTTTAGCGCTAAATAAGGGAATTTCTTTTGTATTCAAATAGATGACCGTATAGCTTATAAGAAATAGTACGGAAAGTAAAATAATAACGCGGTACAATTTGGACCGGTCAACTTCATATAATTTGCGGTTAGTTCTAAGATAATTCAGAGTATGAACATCACTATCAATTTTTAAGACATATACAATTCCAGCACCAATTATAAATGATATTGGTCCAATTAGTACTTGAACCCAAACTTCAAACGACCATTCATGTTGCAATCCGCTAAACTTTAGATCTGTAATACCTATTGCCAAAGCCCAAATAAACGCAAAGATTTTCCCGGGGGATAATACATCAGTATTAGGTCTAAAAAACGAGGCGATAATTAGACCGCAAAGAATGAATGATATTAGTGAAATCAAGCTCATTTTTAGAATCAAATACTTTTTAATTTAAAATTAGAGAATATGATTTTCCTGTCTTCATTTGACAGTCCTACCAGATATGCTATTGTGATGTAAATTATCATTGAAAACAATAGGACAATTAATTGCGCATGAGAATACCAAAGTAAAAAAACTAATAAAGTTGTTATGCTGAGAACGGTAAATATTCGTAATTCAAATAACCATTTAAAATGAGAGAATTTGTTAGAAGTAATATATGCAACAACAACTAACAAATTAACACCTAAGGAAACAAAAGCTGCCCCAGATAAACCATACTTAGGAATTACAAAATAGTTCAATATAAAACTTGCTACGGTTGCCATTATTACTATAATCATCCTGAAATGTTGACGTCTCGAGGTTGTGATCATCATGGCACATGGCTCACCGATAAAACGGAAAAGGATAACAATAGAAAATATTTTTAAAATAGGAACAGCTTCTTTATAGGGTCTACTACCATATACAAGCGAGATTATTAGTTCGGAATAAAAAAATAAGACTATTGAAATTGGTAAAGCAGTTAATAAAAATAATTTGAAATAAAGACGGCTTAATATTTTCCACTTTTCTAAATTCTCATAATATAAACGGGAAAGGACAGGTAACATTGCACTAAAAGCAATATCACTAAGAATGAGAATAAGAAGCATAATATTAAATGCAGATTTATATATACCCACATCATTATCACCTTTCCATATACCTATAAGTACTGTGTCTATTTGGAAGAAAAGACTTCCAAAAATGAAATGTAATCCATAAATCAATATTCGATTAACTATGGTTCGCCATTCATTAAAGTCAATACCTATAAAATTTGCACCCACTAAAGAAATAGCTTGCCGCACGGAAAGAATAACACCTAATAATCTTGTAACGGCAAATAATAACATCATATATATTAATGGAATCTTAAGGACACCTAGAACAGCGAGAAGGATTAAAAATATAAGATTAGTTATGAATGAGATTTTACTTTCATAATTAAATTTCTCGAATCCTCTGAAGATCGCGTTAAAAAAATTTGTGAAAGTTGTAAAGATTACAAATAAAGTTAAAGTATATATAAGAGTTCTACTTTGTATGCTAAACGTTTGAAAACTAGGTATAGTAATCATAATTGCACTGCTTAGTAAGGCAAAGATTATTTTCATTGAAAAATATTTTCTACCGATTTGTGCAGCTCTGTTTCGATTATTTGCAATCTCAGTTGTAAGTAAAACATCAAATCCAAAATCAGCAACTGTTATACATATTGTAGCAATTGTGTAAGCAATTGAAAATTGCCCAAAAGCTTCAGGACCGTATAGCCGGGCAATTCCTACTGTAATAAAAATATTTGTGAGTAGCCTGATGGCTTGACTAAAGAATAGGAATAAAGAATTTTTCCATATTTGGACACGGTCTGTTTTCATCTAACTTTTTTCGTGTTCATTTTCTGCGAAATATTTTAAAGTCAGATTTGATAGCATCAACAAGAAGATCAAATCGTTTACTATCAACATTTCGAAGACGGCGGGTACCTTCAATAAAAATTATTATAATAAACCCAATGGAAGTTGAAATAACAAATGCTAATAACAAGTACAATGCAATTTTAGGTTTTGATTTTCTTTCTGCCGGACCAGCTTTATCAAGAACCAAAACAGACGGAGTATTGCGTACTTCTTCAATTTTTGCCTGCTCGTAGAGAGGCTGAATGAACTCTATAATTTTGTATTGGATTTCTAAATTGCGATAAATTTTTAAATATTCATTTCCAAGTTCAGGTGCTTTTTTGAAAGGGATTAAAAGATTAACATCCTTTTGCGATGAATCGGTACCTGCATTTAACTGATTAATTTTTTTCTGCAACTCATTCAATTCTATCTTTGCATTAGCTGTCAGCGGATGATTTTCACCATAAGTTTGTTTTAGCACATTTAATTCAATCTCTTTTTTATAAAGATCTACGTAAATGCTCGACATTGATTTGACAGTCGCTTCAATTTGTTGTGGAACTGCAATCACGCCATACTTCTGTTGAAACGCTTTCATTGCAGATTCAAGGTTTGTTATATCATCAACATTTTGGAAATATCTTTTCTCAACAAAAATTCTATTTGCTTTTGCGTTTTGAACACCTAATTCAGTATTAATTGCGTTAAGTTTTTCTACTAGATAATTCACAATATCCGCAGCTTTTTGCGGATTTTTATCATAAACACTAATTGTGAGATTTCCTTCATCTTGAATTTCTACCTCTAAATTCGATTGCCATTCTTTTACGACCTTTTCATAGAAATCATTTTCGTATTCATATTCTTTTCTTAGATCAAATTTTTTAATAACATCATTTGTAATTGTTGCACTTTTAATGATTGCAATATATTTGTCAGATTCAGAACTGGTACCAGCGAGAGCTGCTAACCCTCTTCCTGCCGAGAATCCTTTTGCTAAACTAGTCAGCCCTGAAAGAGAAGATAATAAGTCTGTCTTCTCAGCAGGAAAAACAGAAGCTGTTGATTTGTACCATTTAGGTGCAAGTATCGTATATGTGGTTACACCTGCTGTTATTATTAACACAAACCAAAATAAAAATTTACGGTAGAGAACAGTAACAGTGATAAAATCAAAAAAAGTGCTGCCTACTTTTTCGTTTTTCTTTTCGGCGTTTTGATCTCCGAGGCGTTCTTGATTCATTCTATCTTCCAAGCTTTGATTGATACTATTTTTTTGACTGAACAATTATAAGAATTACTGTTGCTATTGCCGTAACGACAGTAGAGATTGATCCAATAGTCCGGAGGTAATATTCAAATGGTTTTGGAATATTTTTTGGCACATAGATAAAATCACCCGGATCAATTTTCGATTTATCGTCTGCAGTAATCCACGCGTATGAATTACCTTTGATAATTTTAACTTCTTTTTGGGCTCTCTCCCCCAAGCCTCCAGCTTTTTGAATGTAATAATCATGTTTCTTCAGAGGTTCATAATGTACATAACCCGGATCGTTTACCTGTCCAAACACATAAACTAAATCTTCTCTTTGTGGGATGACAATTATATCGCCGTCTTGAACTGGATATCCACCTTCTGAAGTTGAATCTGCAAAAATATTTTTGAAATCTATTAAGCTATTACTTCTCAAAATGCGGAGTGTATTATCAACCGCAACAGACATAGAGTCTTCTGCATAAACATCACTCATTCTAGAAAATTTTAGATTTTCAAGAAATATCTCATTCAAATATTTTTCTGTTAAAATTGTATTAAAATTTTTGTCTTTCTCGAAAGCATCGCGCAATGCAGACATCTTTAAAATATTAGATTGACTTGTTCCGCGAAGAAGTTCGCTTCTTTCTAACCACGCTCTATTTGTAAATCCGCCGGCTTTTTCAATTACTTCACTTAGCGCTGTTCCATCCTTTTTAACATAAATGTATCCGGGAGTTTTAACTTCTCCCAGTACTAATGCTTTATAATTTTTTTTCTGATTCTCATCAGCAAGTACACGGATTCTATCACCGCTTTTTAGTGTAAAATCATCTTGGACCTTTACGTGAATCAACTCTTCTTTATCACCATTATTACTCAACCGCGAAATTTCAGCATCAATCACATTTTCGAAAATGGGATTAATTCCACCGGCAAAAATAATTGCATCGGAAAGTTTGTCTCCTTCAACAAACTGAAACTTTGTTGGTTTGTTTACAGCTCCGCTGATATCAACAATATTCCTCTCGCTGTCATAAGATGGGAAAATTATTACGTCATCATTCATCAAGTAAGGATTAAATCTGAAATCTGCCGTCAATCTGAATTTGAGCAGATCAATTTTAACAATCTCACCGTTTGAACGCTTAAGAGTTATATCTCGAAGAGCATATTTAGAAACTTCTTTCGCAACTTGTTTAATAGTTTCGAGTTGGTTCAGCGAGCTTATCGCTTTTTGCTGCGCCTCTGTGTAAATAGTTGTGATGAATTGATCTAACCTTTCCGATTTTACTGCTGGGAATGAACCATTCACAATGAAATCACCGCCAATTGTTACTGTAATCGGTTGTAACATCGATAGATTTGACTGTTTTAATGACTGCTGTTCATTCTGCTGTGCGAATAAAAGCGGGGTTAAGAATAATGTAAATACAAAAAATATTTTTTTCATATGCGTTTGATTATGTTAATATTGAAAAATGTGATAAATAAGAAAGGTAAAAAGAGGCAGCAGTGTATTACTCCATATTAGTTTTCGAACGCCACAAATCTAACAATTTTTGTATTGAAGTTCATAATATTTCTGATATTCTCCCGAAATTATTCTCTCCCACCAACTTTTGTTTTTCAGATACCAATCTATCGTATCGCTTATGGCTTGTTCGAATTCAACAGACGGTTTCCATCCAAGATCATTCTGAATTTTTGATGAATCTATTGCGTAACGACGATCGTGACCCGGACGGTCTTTTACATATTCAATCAGTTCTTCCCCTTTGCCAAGTTTCTTCAATATCAGTTTTACGATCTCGATATTCTTCATTTCTCGGCTTGCACCAACATTATAAACTTCACCGGGCTTTCCTTTTTCAAATACAAGTTCTGCTGCTTTGTTGTGGTCTATTACATAAATCCAATCGCGCACATTCAAACCATCACCATAAACAGGAAGTTTTTTATTTCCGAGCGCATTTATGATCATTAATGGTATCAACTTTTCCGGAAATTGAAGAGGTCCATAATTGTTAGAACATCTCGTTATTACTACAGGTAATCCGTATGTATGATGAAACGCGAGCGCCGCCATATCTGCCGCAGCTTTGCTTGAAGAATAAGGACTGTTTGGAGAGAGCGGAGTATTTTCTGTAAACAAACCTGTTGCACCAAGACTACCGTAAACTTCATCGGTTGATATCTGCAAAAATTTTTCTACCTGATAACGACGTGCTGTTTCCAGTAAAACGTTTGTACCGACAAGGTTTGTTCTGTAAAAAACTTCTGAACCGAGAATGCTTCTATCAACATGCGATTCTGCCGCAAAGTTAGTTACATACTTAATTGAATATTTATTAAAGATGTAATCAACCAATTCGTTATTGGTGATATCTCCCTTTACAAAATGATAATTCTTTTTTCCTTCACTCTGTCGTAAATTTTCTAAATTGCCGGCATAAGTAAGTTTATCCAGATTAATGATCTCATAATCATCCCTTGTGACTAAGATATGATTAATGAAATTACTGCCTATAAATCCGGCACCGCCGGTAACAAGTATTTTTTTTGTAGTCATGTTTTAGAATGCAAATAATCCAAAATAAATTCCGGTTTGAATGAAGAACGAATTACTTTTAAGATCCGATGGGACACTTCTTAATGTTTTATCGTTGTCAACTTTCCATTCGTTATTCGTCGAAAAAATGTAACCTCCGCCAACTCTTAAAGCTATAAATCTATCGATGGGAATATCAATATTTAAAGTCGGGGTTACGGTGAAAAATGTGTTTGAAAATTTTCTGCTTTTGCTGCGATCAATCCATGAAATGGCAGGTGAAAATGCACTCCATGCGGTAGTCCACTCAAAATTATCTGCATTCTCAAAAACTTCTACACTTGAAGATCCAACACCTATGATTGCGCCAAGTGATACGGCAATTTTATTTATAAATGGAAGTGTATATTCGGCAGTAAAACCTCCTAATCCATACGAGTACTTTACTTCTGCATTTAATCCTTCAACAACTCCATTGGAAGATTGTGTTCCGCCTAACCCCATTCCACCAATTCTTAAATTATCAATCAGCATAATATAGGCATAACCGCTGCCGCCAAGAACAAGCATTCCGTTATTAGAGAGGTTTTCGATATGTAAATTTTTTAATATCTGCGTATTAATCGGGTTTACATTTGGGAAAACAACTGTTGGAGTAAATCCTCCTGCTGCGCCAAAACGAGCAACCCAGCCAACATCTTCAGCCTCTTGAGCAAATAATGACTTAGAAGAGAGAAGAACCAGAACTGCAAATAATATTTTTTTCATTTTGATGTGCATTCTTATGGTGGGCAAAATTAGTAATTCCATTAACAAAAACAAAAAATGATAAATCCAAAAACAAATTTAGAATTGATACTGCCAATTGAGATTTTTGATTTGAATGAATTGATTGAAAGATTGATTAAAAAAAAG
>JAJYXU010000008.1 GCA_021801605.1 Bacteroidota bacterium | reverse complement strand
TTTTAGGAGAAAGCCAGCCGGCATAATAAAATTTGTCAAGATTTAATCCCGATCCAACAAGTGCGGGTAACAGCGAACTCGCACCGGGAATTGGAACAATATCAATCTTAGCGGCAATGCACATCTGAACAAGAAGATGACCGGGGTCAGAAAAGAGAGGAGTACCGCAATCTGAAATTAATGCTGCAGATTTTCCGTGGGAAATTTTTTGGAAGAGATCACGCGATGATTCTTCTTCGTTGTGTTCGTTAAGAGAATACAACTCTTTTTCTATTTGGAAGTGAGGGAGTAGACGCCTGGCTTCCTTAAATTCTTCACAGATTATAAAGTCAACTTCTTTGAGTATGTTGATTGCACGAAGAGTAACATCGTTGTAATTGCCGATTGGTGTTGAAATGATGTATAATTTTGCGTTCATTATCTTTCCGTTCACGCAAAGATCGCAAAGTAAACCGCCAAGACCGCAGAGAAAATCCCTGCGCGCTTTGCGAATCTTTTGCGTCTTTGCGAGAAATATTAAATCGGTTCTTGGAGTTGATCTAACAACCGGTGTAATTCTACAATTTTCTTTTCGCCTGTTCTTCTATTTTTCAATTCAACTTTTCCATCTTTCAAATTCTTCTCTCCAACAATAACCTGAACAGGCATACCAAGTAAATCCGCATCATTGAATTTGAATCCTGCGCTTGCATCCATGCGGTCGTCGAACAATACTTCGTAACCGTCTGCAATCAGATCAATATAAATTCGCTCGCAATTTTCTGCGACTAAAGAGTTTTTCATATTCAATCCTATCAAATGTATGTCGAAAGGATTAAGAGGTTCTTTCCAGACAATTCCTTTTTCATCAAAATTCTGTTCGATAAAACATGCAAACACGCGGTCAACTCCAATTCCGTAGCTTCCCATAACAATTGGTTTTTCTTTTCCATTCTCATCTAAGAAATTAACGCCAAGTGCTTCGGAATATTTTGTTCCAAGCTTAAAAATATGCCCGAGTTCAATTGCTTTGAAAACTTCAAGAGTTGAACCGCAACGGATACACTTTTCGCCGCTTTCGGTAGTGCGTAAATCGAAGTATTCAATTTTAGGTGCGTCGCGTTTTAAATCTAAACCGCCAATGTGATAATCATTTTTGTTCGCACCGCTGTAAAGATTGTTCCCATCTTTTAAAAGATTATCGGCAATAGTCCTATGTGGAAAATTAATCGGACCGATTGAACCGGCATCGGCGCCGGTAATTTCTTTTAATTCATCCGGATGAGCGGGGCGAACAACTCCTCCAAGAACAGAAGTAAGTTTTGTTTCATTCACTTCATCGTTGCCGAGCATCAATACAAGCACAGGCTGACCGTCATGAATATAGATTCTCGATTTTGCAGTTTCATGTTCTTCAATTTTTAAAAATGAGCAGAGTTCATCAATTGATTTTACATTCGGTGTTGAAATCTCATAAACATTTTTACTTTCAGCATGATGTAACGCTTTTTCGGCAACCGATTCAGCAACTTCAGCATTAGCAGCATATCCACATTTTTCGCAATATGCAACTGTATCTTCTCCTGCGGAACTCTTAACCATAAATTCTTCTGATTTGCTTCCGCCCATGGCGCCGCTTGATGCACCAACGATAAAATATTTTATTCCGCATCTGTCAAATATTGAACGGTATGCTTTATCATGTAAGGCATAACCAACATCCAATCCGGCGGTGTCTTTATCAAGAGTA
Source organism: Bacteroidota bacterium (assembly GCA_021801605.1). Lineage (GTDB taxonomy): Bacteria > Bacteroidota > Ignavibacteria > Ignavibacteriales > Melioribacteraceae > Fen-1258. The sequence goes on along the minus strand of JAJYXU010000008.1, from coordinate 13,530 downwards.
TAAGCATCTTTCATAATAAATTGCCTTCCGCGTATTACTCCGCTCCGAGGGCGAGGTTCATTTCTAAACTTGGTTTGAATCTGATACCAAATTTGAGGCATATCTTTATATGAAACGATGGAACCTTTCGCATGAAAAGCTACAATTTCTTCATGTGTAGGAGCTAAAACGTATTCCCGGTTTTTGATCTGGAAAAGAATATCACCAAATGCTTCAACGCGTCCGGTTTGTTCCCAAATCTCTTTCGGGTTTAAACCCGGAAAATGAAATTCCTGTCCGCCTATTGCGTTCATCTCTTCGCGGATTATCTCCATAATTTTTCTAAGCACTTTGTATCCAAGCGGCAACCACGTATAAATTCCCGCCGAAACTTGTCTGACTAATCCTGAACGGATCATTAGAATATGGCTTGGAATTACTGCTTCTGATGGAACTTCTTTTAATGTCGGAATAAATGATTTACTAAATCTCATTAGAAATATTTCTTTGTTATTAAATGTTGGGCAAAGATAAGAAATGAGGGGTGTAATTAAAAATAATGAGAAGAAGCGATAACAATTTCAGGCAAATCTTTTTCTCCTTATCTTTGAATATAAAAATGAGAACTGACAAGGAATGACCAATGACTGATTTCGATCCGGTAATTGATGACCAAATCTATAATCCAGATTATCCCGCCTCTACAATGCCTGTTGTTTTTGAAAGTTACGGATCTAAACTTCTTGGAACGTTGTTTCTCTCAGCCGGTTCAGGACTGCATCCGGTAATTATACTTTTACATGGCTTTCCCGGTTATGAAGTAAGTTATGATCTTGCACATGTCTTTCAAAGACAGGGTTTTAATGTTCTAGTGTTTCATTATAGAGGATGTTTGGGAAGCGGTGGAGACTACCTTTGGAAAAATTTAGTTGAGGATGTTCCATACGCAATAAATTTTATGAAGAGTGAATATGCACAAGACGAATTCCGCAATGATCCAAATAAAATAATTTTAATGGGGCACAGTATGGGCGGATTCGCCGCGCTCTTCAATGCAATTCGTTTTGATGATATAAAATATGCCGCATCGCTAGCAGGTTTCAATGCCGGTTTCTTTGGCGGACTGATTGAATCGAACAAGCCGATTTATGAATTCAGCGCACAGCATTTGCAATCCTCAATGGATTTTGTAAAATGCAGTTCCGCCGAAGTTCTTCTCAATGAATTGATCACTTACAAAAATGAATGGAATTTTTTAAATCATATTGAAAAATTAGCAGAGAAAAATTTATTGATTATCGGCTCAAAAAATGATTCGACTACACCGTTGGAAATTCATCATCAGCCGTTAGTTAATTCTTTAAAAATGAATAATGCAAAAAATGCGAAGGAGTTTATTCTGGAAACGGGGCATTCATTTGCAGATAAACGGATTGCCCTCGCAAGAATAATCTCAGAATGGTTAAAAGAGATAAAATTTTAGAAAAATAGATGAGTAAGATTATGAATAAGAACAAGAGTTTTGGCGATATGCATGCAGAAGAATTTAGGAAGTATGGTTACGAATTGATTGATTGGGTTGCCAACTATCTTGAAAACGTCGCTTCATTTCCTGTTTTACCAAACATCAAACCTGGCGATGTTAAAGCGCACTTGCCGCTTAGCGCACCCAGAATTGGCGAATCGATAGATACAATGATCGCAGATGTTGATAAAATAATTATGCCCGGCACAACTCATTGGCAGCATCCAAACTTTATGGCATATTTTAATTCTACAGCCAGCGGACCCGGAATACTAGCTGAACTTCTGAGTGCGGCATTTAACGTTAATGCAATGGTTTGGAAATCCGCGCCAGCATCAACTGAACTTGAAGAAACTGTTTTGAATTGGTTTAGAGAATTAATGAATCTGCCTAAAGAGTTTCGCGGAATAATTTACGATACCGCATCGGTAAGTTCTATGCACGCAATCGCCTCTGCGCGTGAATCTGTTGAATATGATATTCGAAAAAAAGGAATGAGCGGCGCTCCTAAATTAAAATTGTATTGTTCGGAACATGCGCATTCATCAATAGAAAAAGGTTCGCTTACACTTGGAATCGGATTAGACGGAATCAGAAAAATTCCGGTTGATTTGGAATTTAGAATGATTCCATCTGAACTTGAAAATGCAATTAAAGAAGACCGGGCAAATGGCTTCTTGCCTTTTTGTGTTGTTGCCACAATTGGGACAACATCAACAACAAGCGTTGACCCGGTTGACCGGATTGCTGCTATATGTGAGAATGAGAAAATCTGGCTTCACGTTGATGGAGCGCATGCCGGCGTTACTGCAATGCTGCCGGAAATGAATAATCATTTCAAAGGGCTTGAACGCGCAGATTCTTTTGTTGTAAATCCGCATAAGTGGTTATTTGTCCCCGTTGATTTAAGTATTTTATTTACTCGCAAACCGGAAGTTCTTAAGCAAGCGTTCTCACTTGTAGCTGAATATTTAAAGACAGCAGAAGATTCTGTTGTTGAAAATTATATGGATTACGGAATTCAGCTTGGCAGAAGATTCCGTTCGCTGAAACTTTGGTTTGTTCTTCGATATTTTGGTGTGGAAGGATTACAAGCGCGACTACGCGAGCACATTCGCCTGGGTCAACTCTTTGCAAAATGGATTGAAGAACACGCGCAATTTGAACTGCTTGCGCCAACGCCGTTCAGCACAATCTGTTTCCGCGCAAAACCGGATGGCTGGAATGAAAATAAATTGAATGAGTTAAACGAAAAATTGTTAAACGAAATAAACTCTACAGGCAAGTTATTCATCACTCACACAAAATTGAACGATAAATTTACGCTTCGCTTGTGTATTTCCGGAATACGAACGGAAGAAGAACACGTTAAACTTGCGTGGGAAGTAATTCAAAATATTTTCCGGAAATTGATTGATTCTTACTCCTGAATTAATACTTCCAAACAGACAACTATTGAAACACAAAAAATATCTATCTCATTTAAGCACTACCATTTTTCTTACAGAAGAAAAATTTCCCGCTTTCAAAGTATAAAAATAAACTCCGCTTGTAACCTTGCCGCCAAAGTTATCTGTACCGTTCCAATTGATTTGATATCTGCCCGCAGGTTTTTCTTCGTTAACCAACGATGCAACTTCTCTTCCAAGAACATCATAAACTTTTAATGTTACAAAACTGAATGCTGAAAGCTGAAAGCTGATAACCGTCTCAGGATTAAAAGGATTTGGATAATTCTGACTGAGTGTGAAGGTAGAAGGTAATTGTTCATTATTATCTTCCACAGAAGAAATGACTGATCCATTGTAAAAAGAGATTCCAATTCCGGGGGAATTCATTTGTCCGGCTGCAAAAACAACTCGCGTTGCGTCTCTATTAATAAAGGCAAACTGTCCTCCAATATTATTATCCGGCAGCATATATATTCGCGTTCCGTCTAGAGTATAAATCTCGTTGAACAGAAGCAAATATTTCTCGTTAAAGTAACCTGCTTTTGTACCTTTGCTGCGCCAAAGAGGTTTTCCTGTTGAAACATCGAAAATCCATGTGCCTCCAAAAGCAGCAGATGCAAGCAACTTACCGTCAACGGAAAAATCTAGCCACTGCCCAATAACCCCCTGATCATAACCCCACACTTTATTCCCGTCGCTTGTACGTATGACCGTTATTTCGCCGCTTTTGACCATAGATGCAATCAAAGTACCATCCGGAGAAATTTTTAATCCATAATGAAGCGGCCATGAAGAGATATTAGACCGCCAAATTTCCGAACCATCGGAAGTTTTTAGCTTTACAAGCCATGGATCACTTCCAACGTATACATATTGATCATCACTCGAAAATTGACTATTACGCACTTGACCCTTCAAAAACTTTCTCCATAGTAATTCGCCATCGCTAAGTCGAAGTAAATAAAAATCCCCCTCTCCTGTTCCAACAGATACAAACTGTTTTATGTTGGAGATTCTAATTTCATTACTGCTATGACCGATATAGAAAGAACCGGTAGGAAAATTTTGAAGATCCAGTTTCTTTTTCCATATTGGCATACCCGTAGTTCCATCGAGAAGCCCTATTTCCGGTTGCGTGGGATGCTTTTGTGCATACGCCACAAATGCTCTATCTCCACTCATAGAAAGTCCCCACGAATCATACCCCATTGGATATTCCCAAACTTTTGTTCCGTCTACTTTGTATAGAAAAAGCTTAGCAAGCGGGCGAACACTCTCGTTTTGCCAAATTTCCATCCCCTGCGTAAGCAGAACGTACTGTTCGTCAGAACTAACCGTACCCTGCCAAAAACCGAAGTCAGTGTCAACAGTTTTTGTCTGCTGAAATTGAACCGTTACACCGGGTGCAGGCAGAAGCTGCAATTGATAAGGTCCGGACTTGCTGGGTTCAACAAAAGCATAGGCATCGCTATAACCTTGCTTACTTGCTTTCAGCATCCATTTTGAATGAGTGGGAACATTATACTGGAACGTTCCGTCATTTCTACTTCCGTCCGGTAAACTAAAATCAGTACCGGTTTCAAGATTGAGCTGGGCATTAGCAATAGCTACTCCGTTTTGATCAACGACTTTTCCAAATATCTGAAATGAACCGGTAATGTTTGTTTTGTCAAGAATTTTTATTTGGTATGTATTTGTGATTTTAAGAGTATCGTTTGGGCTGCTACGATTGATGAATTTGTATTCCACTGTACGTGTATGATCGCCGACTGGGAGTTGATTTAAATTACCTATTGCGGCATCTAAAATCACAGCAACCGATATCTCTTCCTGCGGTGAAAAATAAAGTGACGGCGGCTGAGGAAATGTTGGTGCCTCCTGGTTGGTATCAACAACTCTTGTCCGAAGATCAACAATTAGTTCTGCATTTCCTGTATTCTTAACAGTAAACCGGTGCTTTAGAGCTACATCCAAAGGAAGAGTTGCCGATGGGGTTGTGCCAAAATTTATTTGCAAATCGCTAACTTTTTGTGCTGCTGTTTTTGTGTTGAGTATAAGCAAGCTTGCAAATAATCCATTGATGATAGTTTTAATATATTTCTTTCTTTCCATGTTTATCTCTTTAAATCATAAGTTATGCTATATCTTATTATCTACTATTTTTAAAATAAGTTTAATCCTTTTTTCACACAAGTCAATTGAATGAAAAATTATTAAAACAATCCTTCTATAGTAAGATAGCGTTCACCTGTATCATAATTGAAAGTTAGAATTCTTTTCCCTTCACCAACCTCGTTTATTTTTTTAAAGACTGCGGCTAATGAAGCTCCTGAAGAAATCCCAACGAACAAACCTTCTTCTTTAGCTACACGTTGTGCAAACTCGAATGCTTCTTCTTTTGAAATTTTTATTACACCGTCTAAGAAAGATGTGTCAAGAATTTTTGGAATGAAACCGGCTCCTATACCTTGAAGCTGATGAGGACCTGGCTGTCCGCCTGATAGTACTGGAGATAATTCCGGCTCTACAGCAAATACTTTTAATTGGGGAAATTTTCCTTTTAACACTTTTGAAACGCCTGTTATATGTCCGCCGGTACCTACTCCCGTAATCAAATAATCGAATCCCTCCGGAAAATCTTCTAATATTTCACGAGCCGTAGTGTTGATGTGAATTGCAGTATTGGCTTCATTTTCAAATTGCTGAGGTATCCAAACGTTTGGATTGTTTGCAGCAATCTCGTTTGCTTTTGCAATTGCACCTTTCATACCAAGTTCTCGCGGAGTCAATTCTAACTTAGCACCGTAAACGGTCATTATTTTTCTTCTTTCGATCGACATTGATTCAGGCATAACAAGAATTAATTCATATTTCTTAACTGCTGCAACCATCGCCAAACCAATTCCTGTGTTGCCGGATGTCGGTTCTACAATTATACTATCTGGTTTAAGAATTCCTTTCTTTTCTGCATCTTCAATCATAGCTAGAGCAATTCTATCTTTAATGCTTCCACCCGGATTTGCTTTTTCGAGTTTCATCCAGACTTCATTTTTACTTCCAAAAAGGTTATTGATTTTAACATGCGGCGTGTTGCCGATTGTCTCAAGTATATTAAATGCTTTCATTTTATTTTTCCTTTAAATTGTGAAATCAATAGTGTCTTCAAAATCCTGATTACTTCTAACACGCACTTCACTTTTATTATAAACAATAGAATTTGCCGGAATGCTTTGAGTTATCCATGCATTTCCGCCAATGATGCTTTTTTCGCCAATCACGGTTTTACCGCCAAGAATGACGGCTTGAGAATAGATAATCACATCATCCTGAATTGTCGGATGACGTTTTGTTTGAGAAAGAGATTTATCAACACTTAATGCACCAAGTGTAACGCCTTGATATATCTTGACGTTTTTACCAATCTCTGTAGTCTCGCCAATTACTATTCCGGTTCCATGATCAATAAAAAATGGAGAACCAATATTAGCACCGGGATGAATATCTATTCCGGTTTTTTCATGTGCGTGTTCTGTTAGTATTCTGGGAATGATTGGTAAATTGAGTTTATAAAGTTCGTGAGCAATTCTATAGATGCATATAGCCATAAACCCTGGATAGGCGAGTATTACCTCATCAACGCTCTCTGCCGCGGGATCGCCTTGATATATTGCATCTGCATCAGCCCATAGTCTATCGTGAATCACCGGTATTTGGGCAGTAAATTCTTTTGCAATATAGTATGCATCTTCAGAGAAATGCGAATTGAGATTCTTAAGAAGACTTATCAAATTTCTTTCTAGGAGTTGAAGTTTTGCCAGAATGTCTTCCTGAGAATAATATATTCTATTTGAAAAATGGGGGAAGAGAAAATCTATAAGTTCTTTCAAATATTCGATCGCTTCGGTTTTGAGTAACGAAGTGCAAGAATGCGTTTGTCTTTTACTAAGAAGCGTTGCTGCAAAATTATTAAATATAATATTCCTGTTATTTTGTGTTTTCATTGTGGTTATTAATAATTGTTAAAAAAATAATCTTATATGAAAAGCTTGTCAGAGATTAGATTAACATCAACAACAACAATTTGTGAATAAATTGAAGTCGTTAGAAGAGTGTAGAGATATTGAGCGGATTATCTCTGTAGGTATAAGCGGGATATGTTTAGTGCTAAATTTCATTCTTAAATTTATATTCTTTCTGTATCTATAATAACAATATTTTTTTTAAAAAGCCCATTAAAGAGTTAAATAAAAATGTACCAAACGGCAGACAAATTAGGAATTAAGGGTAGTTCCAAAAACTATCTTTTGTAAAAAATTTAACGCGGAGAACGCAAAGAATACGCAAAGTTCGCAGAGGATATTGAAGTTTTTGGAACTACCCTTAATTATAAAAAACAAAAGAATATTTTTATTTCACTTTTTTTCTGTCTGTTTTGCTACCGCATTGATAGCCGCATTAATTGCTTCCTGATCACCGAGATAATAATGTTTTATTGGTTTCAGATCTTTATCAAGTTCATAAACCAACGGAATTCCGGTTGGAATATTGAGTTCCGTAATCTCGGCTTCATGAATATTATCAAGATATTTTACCAGAGCGCGTAAACTATTTCCATGTGCAACTACGATTACACGTTTGCCGCTTTTAATTACCGGGGCAATTGTATTGTGCCAATATGGAAGAAATCTATCAACTGTAAGTTTCAAACTTTCTGTAAGAGGAATCTCATTTTTTTCTAGATCGGAATAGCGCGGATCTTTGCCAGGATAGCGATCGTCATTTTCTTCAAGCGCCGGCGGGGGAATATCGTAACTTCTTCTCCAAATTTTTACTTTTTCATTGCCATACTTTTCAGCGGTTTCCGCTTTGTTCAAACCTTGAAGCGCACCGTAATGTCTTTCATTCAAACGCCATGATTTTACAACAGGGATCCATAGTAAGTCCAATCCTTCTAAAGTGATGTTCAATGTTCTGATTGCCCGTTTCAATACAGATGTGAATGCGATATCGAAAGTATAACCTTCTTTTTGGAGAACGATGCCCGCTTGCTTTGCCTCTTCAAAACCTTTTTCCGATAGATCAACGTCCGTCCAGCCTGTAAAAAGATTTAATTTGTTCCATTCGCTTTCACCGTGTCTAAGTAAAACTACTTTGTACATTTTTGATTTCCGTAATTTGTTGATAAATGCGCAGCAAATATAAGAAAAATTGAAAAGAGGATTGTTTCATTTGATGAACTCATCTATTATCTTTGCATCAAGAAGGAATACAATGGATAAACTAATTTATCAATTCTTTAGCGATGACGACTTTCTCCGCGTCTCTAATAAAATCAAAGAGATGGAGAAAATTACCTCCGGTGAAATCCGCGTTGCTATAAAAGAAAAAAAACATTTTTCAGAACGTAAGAATAATATCCGGCAGCTTTCGGAAAAAGAATTTCACAAACTCAACATGCACAACACACGGGATAAAACCGGAATTCTTCTTTATCTACTGCTTGGAGAAAAACAATTCTATATTCTCGCCGACAGCGGCATAGATAAAATAGTCGGGCAAGCTACATGGGATAATGTCCGGGATGAAATTCAGTTACAATTTCAAAACGGAAAATTTTGCGATGGACTAATCTGGGGAATTGACAGGGTGGGAAGAATTCTTTCGGAACACTTCCCGCTTAAAACCGGCGATACAAATGAACTCTCGAACGAAATTATCCTGGATTGATTTTACTCTTCCTTTAAACATTCAATATTATAAGCCCGATCCCTCTAAGTGGAACGATAACGACCTAACAATCGCATGGATTGGACATTCGACTATTCTGATGAATTTTTTTGGTAAATGGATTTTGACCGACCCGCTTTTGTTTACTCATATCGGAGTTTACTTTTTTAGCGGTACAATTGGTCCTGCAAGGATAACACCACCGGCTTTAGACGTTGATGAAATTCCGAAACCGGATATGATTCTTGTTTCCCATGCACACATGGATCATATGGATTATCCAACATTAAAAACATTCGCTGAGAAATATCCGGATCAAATTGATATAGTGGTTGCTTACCTCAACAAAGATGTAATAATTGATCTTCCATGGAAATCAGTTACTATTTTGGATTGGAATGATGAAATAAAAATCCAAGACACTCGAATAAAAGCAAATGAAGTAAAACATTTCGGCTGGCGGTTTCCGTGGGAAAAAGACCGTTCACGCGGATTCATGAAGGATGGGAGAAGCTACAACGCATATTTGATTGAACGGAATGGGAAAAAAGTTTTGTTCGGAGGAGATATGTCGTTGCATGAAAAACTCCGTCCGCTGAAAAATGAAAATATAGATATAGCAATAATGCCGATTGGCGCATACAATCCTTGGATAAGAAATCATTGCAATCCCGAGCAAGCTTTGCAGATGGCAAATGAAATTAATGCAAAATATTTCATTCCTATCCATACAAAAAACCTTCAACCAGAGTATGGAACCGTTTAACGAAGCTATAGATTGGATGAAACGTTCTGCCTCAAATTACAATTTGCAGATAGGACTTGATGAAATTGGACAGACGTTTGTGCTTGTCTAATCCCCCTTTAGTCAATGCTGTCAGGTTAGTAGGGGGAAGAAGAAAAGTGAAACCGAATAGAACACAGATGACGCGGATCAAGAAGATTTGCGCTATTAATCTGCGTTCATCTGTTAAATCAGCGTCATCTGTGTGCCATTGAATCTTAAGTTGACAACATTGCCCTTTAGTAGGGGTGTCCCGAAAGTAAGAATAGGTATGTTGTAGAGCGAAACCTGCCTACCGAGCGTGTTGCAGAACTTGTCATTCTGAATGAATCCGGCATTAGCCGGAGAAATGAAGAATCTCTATGCTAATAATCGCACTAATTCTAATTTTAAGTGTGAGATTCTTCGCTCGTAGACTCGCTCAGAATGGCATATTCGAGTTGTGCAACAGAGACTCTCAGGCAGGCAAGGTTTATTTCGCTTTAAGAATATTTTAACGAACTGAAGTTCGTTCTACAATCAAAACTGTACTTTCTGGTCAGCCCAAAATGCGAAGCATGGGGAATTCAAAAGCCAACCTTTCTCTTTACTCACCATTCAATTATATTAACCGCACAAAAAATAATGGCTGATTTCACCATGCAAGATAAAGGTTACAGCGATTACTTTGTTGATCTCGGCGAAGATTTACAGAATGAAATTATTAAAAGAATGGAACACACTGGGTATTGATCAGCGGAAATCTGTTCCATCTGCGTAATCCGCGTGCTATTACATTCTAATAGAACACGGATACACCCCGTGGAATAAATTAAGAATCAAATTGTTTTCAGAAACACAAATGCTATTCCACAGGGTAAACGAATTAACACAGATAAAAAATTAACTCAAAAAGGATCATTAATATGTTCAACTCAAAAACTTACATACTGCGCAGAACGCAATTAAAAAAGAAAGTTGGCAGCGGTTTAATTTTATTTCTCGGCAATAACGAAGCGCCGATGAATTATACCGACAACACTTACCACTTTCGTCAAGACAGCACATTTCTTTATTACTTCGGATTAGATCAGGCGGAACTTGCCGCTGTGATTGATGTTGATGAGAACAAAGAAATTGTTTTCGGCAACGATTTTTCTTTAGATGATATTGTTTGGATGGGACCACAACCAACCATTAAACAGCGAGCATCAAAATGCGGAATAAAACAAACTGCACCATTGAGCGAACTTGAGCGTGTATGTTTAAATGCTATTAAACAGGGAAGAAAAATTCATTTTGTTCCCCAATACCGGTACGATAACATTTTGAAACTCCATAAACTTCTCGGCACTGCTCCAAAGCATGCCAACGATTACGCATCAACTGAGTTGATCAAAGCAATCGCGGATCAACGTTTGGTAAAATCGAATGAAGAGATAGCGGAGATAGAAAAAGCGATCGAAATTTCTTACGAGATGCAGACAGCGGCGATGCGTTTTGCAAAACCCGGAATGCTCGAACGTGATGTGATGGGTTTTATAGCCGGACTTTCAATGTCAATGGGAGGCGGACTTGCCTTCCCTGTAATTTTTTCACGGCATAGTGAGACACTTCACAATCACTCTTACGGTAATAAATTAAAAGACGGCGATCTTGTAGTTAATGATTCCGGCGCAGAAACAGAAATGCATTATGCAAGCGACATAACCCGCACCTTTCCGGTAAGCGGAAAATTTTCTTCACGTCAGAGAGATATGTACGAGATCGTTTTGATTTCTCAACTGACCGCAATTGCAGAAACAAAACCAAAAATTCCTTTCAAATCGGTTCATCTTAAATCCGCCGAAGTAATCGCCGAGGGATTAAAAGCGCTCGGTTTAATGAAAGGCAATATTAAAAATGCTGTTGAAGCCGGTGCGCATGCTTTATTTTTTCCGCACGGACTCGGTCATTTGATAGGACTCGACGTTCACGACATGGAAAATTACGGCGAGAATAATTTTGGTTACGATGATAAATTGAAGCGCAGTACTCAATTCGGTTTGAAATATTTGCGTTATGCAAAACCCCTCGTTCCGGGTATTGTGATGACTGCTGAACCGGGAATTTATTTCATTCCGCAATTGATTGATAAATGGGAAGGCGAAAAAAAGTTTACCGAGTTTATCAACTACAACAAAGTAAATGCTTATCGCGATTTCGGCGGTATCAGAATTGAAGATGATATTGTTGTTACTAAAAACGGAAGTCGCGTTCTCGGCAGACCAATTCCAAAAGCTGTTGAGGATGTTGAAGAAATCGCATCGAATAAGATTTAGCTAAATATTATGTCTTTCACCTCGCACTTTAACATAATCAAAAGGATTGTTAAATGAGTTTATCCCGTAACCTTCTTCTATGGGCTTCTGAAAATCCGTGGATGCGTGTTCACGTTCCAAGATGGAAGTTTGTTCGAAGCGCCATTAAAAAATTTATGCCCGGCGAAAATGTGAATGATGCTCTTCAAGCCGCTAAATTATTTAATGAAGGTTCCATCCCAGCCATCTTTACTCGCCTTGGTGAAAATATCAAACATCTTTCCGAAGGACTCGAAGTTCGTGATCATTATCTTGAATTGATTGATAAAATTTCAGAGCAGAAACTTGACGTAGAAATTTCTCTAAAACTTACACAGCTCGGATTCGATTCTTCTTTTGAAGAAACCTACGAACGTTTCAAATCGATTGCGGAAAAAGTAAAAGAGAAGCTCGGCAATATGATTTGGATTGATATGGAAGGAAGCGCGTATACTGAAAAAACTATTTTCTTCTATAAAAAAATTAGAGAAGAAATTGATAACGCCGGACTGTGTGTTCAGGCTTATCTCTACAGAACTGAAAAGGATCTGGAAGATCTGATGAGCATTGATGCAAATATCCGTTTGGTTAAAGGCGCATATAAAGAACCTGCCGATATTGCGTTCAACTCTAAAAAAGATGTTGATAAAAACTATCTTCATCTTGCAAAAGTAATGTTGAAGCAGAAAAATGGTAAAAAAATGCGCGTTGCTTTTGGCACTCACGATGAAAATTTATGTTCACAGATTATAAAAGAAGCAAAACACTATAGCGTTCCCAAAGATCAGGTTGAATTTCAAATGCTGTATGGTATTAAGCCGAATTATCAGCAATATCTAGCCAATCATGGTCATCATGTAAGAGTGTTAATCAGTTACGGAGATTTTTGGTATCCGTGGTACATGAGACGCTTGGCTGAACGTCCGGCAAATGTTTGGTTTGTTCTAAAAAATATTTTTTAACTCTAAGCGACATGCCTACCGGTAGGATCGAAGAGTCTCAATAATTACGAACAGAAGATTCTTCTTCCTCACCTTCGGCTCGCCATCAGAATGACAAAGGAATAGAAATGAAAAAGTTAAAAGGAATTATGCCTCCAGTAGCAACTCCATTCATTAATGACGAAGTTGCTTATGATAAGCTTAGAGAAAATTTTTTTAGATGGAATAAGACCGGTTTAAGCGGTTATGTTGTTATGGGTTCGAATGGTGAAAGCGTTTTTCTTCAACGTGATGAAAAGTTAAAACTTGTAGAAGCTGTTAAGAAAAATATTTCTGAAGATAAACTGCTCATTGCCGGTACCGGTTCAGATTCAATAAGAGAGACTATTTCTTTAACTAATGAAGCTGCCGCGCGCGGCGCAGATTATGCTTTAATTCTTACACCGTCATTTTATAAATCGGAAATGAAACCCTCAGCGCATATAAAATATTTCACTGCTGTGGCTGATAAAACAAAAATACCGGTGATTATTTACAACGTTCCTAAATTTACCGGAGTTGATATTGAAGCCGAGACGGTGGCAAAACTTGCCGAACATAAAAATATAGTTGGAATAAAAAACAGTACCGAAAATTTACGTCAGACAGCCGAGCTTGTAGCTCAAACTCCGGATAATTTTGCAACAATAACCGGAACCGGTTCTGTGCTTTATACAAGTCTAACAGTTGGAGCTGTCGGCGGTATTCTCGCACTTGCAAATATTGCACCGGATGAGTGTGTGCAAATTCAAAAATTAGTTGAACA
>JAJYXU010000018.1 GCA_021801605.1 Bacteroidota bacterium | reverse complement strand
ATCTGTGTCATCTGCGTTCTATTCTTAATTTTTCAGAGGTCTCTATGCTTCTTCGGTTCTTATACTGTAGTGTTTTAGCCGGATAAAATCTTTTACCTGCTCAAGCAACTTAACTTTTGTTTTTTTTACTTCCCTTTCTATCAGCATTGAAATTTCCCCTTCTTCCAATTACGACTTAAAGTAAATATTTCACTTCTACAAGTACAAGGGATAAATTTGGTTACGGAGATTTAGGATTTCTGTTTTATTGGGTAGGGCTCAATTTCTGAAGTGCGATTTTAGATGCCTGCTGCTCAGCAGCTTTTTTATTTTTCCCGAACCCTGTCCCCATCAATTCATCCCCGATAAAAACTTGAATTGTAAATTCTTTATTATGAGCAGGTCCAACTTCTCTTATTACAACGTAATTAGGATTGGATAATTTATGTGCGTGCGTGAATTCTAATAACTGTCCTTTATAATTCGTATCCATTAGAAACGAATCGCCATCTTCCAACGGTTTTACAAGTTGATTAACTATGAATTGCTCCGCGCGTTCAAGTCCTTGATCTAAATATATTGCGCCGATTATTGCTTCCAATGCGTCGGCAAGTATGGATTGTATTCCTTCAACAGAATCTTTTAAATATTTTTGATTGTAAAGGATAAAATTATGCAGACCAATTTCTTCGGCGGCTGCGGCTAAGCTTTCCCGGTTAACTAATAGTGAACGTGATTTTGTTAAGAATCCTTCTTCTTCATACGGATATTTATCAAAAAGATATTTTCCTACAACCAGACTAAGAACGGAATCACCAAGATACTCAAGCCGCTCATTCGATTTTTTTAGTTCGGGATGCAGATCGAGGTATGAACTATGAGTTAACGCTTTAATAAAATATTTGGGGTTCTTAATTGAAATATTAAGAGTGCTTTGAAGATTTGATAATTTTTGCTGTAATTCTTTTTTGAAATAATTTTCGGTCGAGAAATTTCTTTTATAAAAAAACTTTATTCTATCAAGAATAGTAAAAATCATCCTACAAACTTTTTAAAAAGTAAAGAAGCATTGTGTCCGCCAAATCCAAATGTATTGCTGATTGCATAATTGATCTCTTTCTTTGCAGCAACCTTCGGTGTGTAATTCAGATCCATTTCAGGTTCCGCTTCTTCATGATTAATGGTTGGCGGTATAACACTGTTTTTTATTGCAAGTATAGTAGCAATTGCTTCAACAGCACCGGCGGCACCTAATAAATGTCCCGTCATAGATTTTGTAGAACTAACAGCAAGTTTGTATGCATGTTCTCCAAAAACTGTTTTTATAGCTTGAGTTTCATTTTGATCATTTAATTCTGTAGAGGTACCGTGAGCATTTATATAATCAACTTGATTTGGCTGAATACCGCCGTCCCGCAAAGCTTCACGCATGGAACGAACAGCACCTTCACCACCCGGCGGCGGGGCTGTAACATGATACGCATCGCCCGTCAATCCAACCCCAATAATTTCACTATAAATATTTGCACCGCGTTTTAATGCATGCTCTAATTCCTCCAATACAAGAGTACCGGAACCTTCCCCCATTACAAAACCATTTCTATCTTTATCGAATGGTCTGGATGCTTCCAGGTATCTGTCATTCCAGGTTGAAAGTGCTCTTGCGGAATTAAAACCGCCAATAGCCATTGGAGTAATAGACGCTTCAGAACCGCCGCTAAACATGATATCGGCAGAGCCGCGTTCAATTAAAATAAATGCATCCGCAATTGCATGCGATGAAGTTGCACATGCAGATATAGTTGCATAATTAGGTCCCTTCAAACCAAAGTGGATTGAAATTTGGCCTGCTGCGATATCGGGAATCATTTTGGGGATAAAGAAAGGACTGATTCTTCTTGCGCCACCGTTGACGAAAGCAGTATGTTCTTCTTCCCATGTTACCATTCCGCCGATACCGCTTCCAAAAACAACGCCGGTCCGTTCTAAATTAATTTTAGATAGATCTAATTTTGAATCTTCCATAGCCATTGTTGCAGTTGCCAAAGCGTAGTGTGTAAACGAATCCATACGCCGGAGTTCTTTTTTGTCAATATAAACAAGGGGATCAAAATTCCTGAGCTCACATGCAAAGTGAGTGTTAAAAGAAGATGGATCGAACTTTGTTATTAGACATGCGCCGTTTCTACCGCTTGATAATCCTTCCCAAAATTCACTGGCACTATTACCAATAGGAGTTAATGCGCCAATGCCGGTTATAACTACTCTTCTTTTACTCATCACTATTCCCTTGTTTATTTTTTTGAAGGAGAATAAAACTGATTGTATAACAGAGGTGGTCTCAAAAGTAATTTTACAAGATTCTAATCCGCATCTGTTTTTAATCTACCACTAACAAATGGTTTTGTAAAGGGCGGATTATTTTCAAAAGAGATTACTTATGAGACATCCTCGTTACTGTAATTTTTATTTTCCTAATTTTTCCTTCAGGTATTTAATTGCATCGCCAACAGTAGAGATTTTTTCGGCGTCTTCATCGGGAATGGAAATATCAAAAGCCGACTCAAAACCCATAACTAATTCAACGATGTCAAGTGAGTCTGCACCGAGATCGTTTGTGAATGAAGCTGTTGGTGTAATTTGAGATTCTTCTACACCGAGTTTATCCATAACGATTTCTTTTACTTTTGCTTCAACGTCCATTTCTGCTCCTCTTTGTGATTGAAATGATATTTAATTAACTGAAAATTTTAATTTATTTAGTGTAGTTCCAAAAACTTCACTATCCTCTGCGAACTTTGCGAAATCTCTGCGCTCTTTGCGTTTAGGTTTTCAATAAGATGGTTTTTGGAACCACCCTTTATTTAGCAACTAAAATGGATTAGCCAAAAGTTACATAACCATTCCGCCGTCAACAGTTAGAACTTGACCGGTGATATAATCGGAATCGTTGCTGCATAAGAACAAAACAGTTTTTGCAACATCTTCCGGCTTGCCAAGCCGTTTGATTGGTACGTTAGATAAAATTGCTTCTTTTTGTTGATCGTTCATTTTATCTGTCATATCGGTTTCAATAAATCCCGGCGCTACAGCATTTACATTAATATTTCTAGATGCTAATTCTTTGGCATTCGATTTTGTCAATCCAATTACACCTGCTTTAGATGCAACGTAATTTGCCTGTCCGGGATTTCCGACAATTCCAACAACAGAACTGATATTGACAATTTTTCCAAAGCGTTGGGCTATCATAGGTTTCAAAATTGCTTTGGTATAGTTGAAAACACTTTTCAAGTTTGAGTTGATGACTAAATCAAAATCATTTTCCGACATTCTAAGCATCAAAGTATCTTTAGTAATACCTGCATTATTTACAAGAATATCAACTCCGCCAAGTTTTTCAATTGTGAATTTAACAGTTTCATCTGCAGCAGCAAAGGAAGATGCATCGGCTTTAAAACCAAAAACTTTTACAGAATCGTTCGACAATTCTTTTTCGAGAGAGTGGGCTGATTCATCGGAACTGAAATATGTGAATACAACATTACAGCCGTTGTTGACAAGTTCTTTAACTATTGCTTTACCAATTCCTCTGGTTCCGCCTGTTACAATAGCTCTTTTATTAAGCAGCTTCAATTTCGGTCTCTTCTGTTTTTTGTTCGTTTAGATATTCATCTTTGTATTTAAGTAATTCTTCAAATCCCTCTTCACCTAAAAGATGTCTTAATTCATTCTTTGTGCAATCAAAAATAGTAGAAACTTGATTCTTTGGAACGCTACAATAATGCATTCTATCTAAATGTTCATCATCAAATGTTAACACGCCTTCAAAAATTACAAGCGGGAATAATATACAATATAGGGGTTTATATTTCCACTTGTATTCTCCCTCTACCATTGCCATCTTTTGGAGAGTACAAAACCCTTGTTTATCAAGAAAAACGCATTTCCCGTTGTAAACTTCAGTACCAACAGCTACACCGGAAGGAAAATCGTTATCAGGTTCCGGCGCTTCAAACCATTTATCATCTTCTTTAATTTGTGAATCATCCATATGAGAAATGATTTTATCTTTTGCAGAGATAATTATTTCATGTTCGGATTTATCCGTATAAACGCCGTAGTAACAGCATTCGCCGCTGCAGATGCAAACATCACAAGCTTTAACAAATGGCTTTGTAAAAATAGACGGATCTATATACATACCATTAATTTTCTTTTCAAATTTTTGCTGCATTATAGATACCTTTCTACATCAGAATATTTGTCTATACCGAAAACTTTTACATCGGGATTAATTCTTTTTACAAGTCCTTGCAAAACTTTACCGGGTCCAATTTCATAAAATTCATCAGCGCCGTCATTTATCATATTCACAATAGTCTCTTCCCAACGTACCGGTCTATCAAGCTGTTGATGAAGTAAATTTTTTATTTCATCTTTTTGATGAACCGGTTTTGCAGTTACGTTTGCATAAACCGGAATTTTAGCATCATAAAAAGGAGTTGTATCCAATTTCAATTTTAAAACCTCTTTGGCACTTGCCATCAAAGGTGAATGAAAAGCTCCGCTTACAACCAATTCCTTTACAAGCTTAGCTCCCCTTGCTTTAGCAATCTCCATTGCCGAATTCACGCCTTCAATTGAACCGGAAATTACAATTTGTCCCGGCGAATTAAAATTTGCGCATTGAACTATTCCATTGGCAGAAACTTCAATACAAATTTCTTCAAGAACAACGGAAGATAAACCAACAACAGCTGCCATTGTTCCCTTCTGTTCAATTCCTGCTTGAAGCATTGCACTTCCGCGCAGACGAACAAGTTGAACGGCATCATAAAATTGAATTGCTTTTGCAGATACCAGCGCAGAGTATTCACCTAGAGAATGACCTGCAACCATGTCCGGTTCCATTATTCTAATAATAGTTCCAAGAACAACACTATGTATAAAGATTGCCGGCTGTGTTACATCAGTTTGTTTAAGAGCATCTTCAGGACCGTTGAACATAGTATGTGAAATTGTAAGACCAATCGCCTCTTCCGCTGTGCGAATCATTTCTTTCGCTTCAACTGAATTTTCGAAAAGGTCTTTCGCCATTCCAACATACTGCGAACCTTGTCCCGGAAATATGAATGCCCTCTTTCCCATTAATCAATAGCCCAGGTTAAATAAAGAGCACCCCACGTATAACCGGCGCCAAAAGCTGAAAGAATTAGGTTATCACCTTTTTTAACTTTTCCTGTTCTATAATATTCTGTTAGACAAAGCGGAATGGTAGCAGCAGTTGTGTTACCATATCTATCAATATTTATCATAACTTTTTCTTTAGGAATTCCCATTCGCTGAGCAGTGGCATCAATTATTCTCAAGTTTGCCTGATGAGGAACCAGATAAGAAACCTCTTCCGATTTTAAACCGTTTTTCTGCATTATCTCAAAAGAGATATCAGCCATTCCTTTAACGGCTACTTTAAAAACTGCTTTACCATCTTGATAAATGTAATGTAATTTTTGGTCAACTGTTTCGTGGGATGCTGGAAGGGCACTTCCGCCGGCTCTCATATAGAGAGCATTTTTACCGGCACCATCTATATGTAACAAGGAATCTTTAATACCGAAGTTCAAATCTTCCGATGGCTCAAGTAGAACCGCAGAAGCGGCATCGCCAAACAGAATGCATGTATTACGGTCTGTGTAATCTGTTATTGCACTCATTTTATCCGAGCCGACAACTAAAACTTTTTTATAAGAACCGCTTTCAATCAAACTGGCGCCGGTTTGAAGTGCGAACAAAAATCCGGAACATGCCGCTGAAAGATCGAATCCCCACGCATTTTTAGCACCAATTTTTTCTTGTACCAAGCAAGCTGTTGCCGGAAAGAGCATATCGGGTGTTACTGTCGCAACAATTATTATGTCAATTTCTTCGGGTTTAACGTTTGTTGTTTTGAATAGATCTTCGCACGCTTTAGCGGACATATCGCTTGTGGCGCCGTTTTCCATTATTCTTCTTTCACGAATGCCTGTGCGGGAAGTTATCCATTCGTCATTTGTTTCAACAATACTCTCGAAATATTTATTGTCCAGAATTTTTTCCGGGACGTACATTCCAACAGCAGTAATTGAAGCATTCCGTATTTTTTTATTTTTTGACTGCATATGTTTCTAATGCTTTCTCAAATTTTTGAATTAAATTTTTGTCATACATTTCTTTAGCACGGAGAATCATATTCTTTATTGCTAAGGGAGAACTTGAACCGTGACCGATTATACTAATTCCATTTATACCAAGAAGTGGAACTCCTCCGTAAAGATCTGGATTCAAAGGACTGAGTGCCTGCTTAAGAGTATTTTTGAACAATCCGATTTTAATTTTTTCAAAGAGACTTTTTTCAGAATGTTGTTTTAATAAGTACTTCATAAATCCGGGAACGCTTTCGCCAAACTTTAAGAGTATGTTGCCCACAAAGCCGTCACAGATTACAATATTGCTTTTACCTTTGAGTATATCCCTTCCTTCAACATTCCCAATAAAATTCAGATCAGAATTTCTCATCAAATCAGCAGTTTCTTTTACCTGTTTATTCCCCTTTTCATCTTCTTCGCCAACATTCAACAAAGCTACAGTAGGGTTTGCAATTCCATGTAATTCGCTAACAAAAATTGTTGCTAAGACAGCATACTGGAACAAATGCTGCGGCTTAACATCAACAAAAGCTCCTACATCAAAAAGATAGGTTGCATTACTCTCGCTTGGAATAAAACTTCCGATCGTAGGTCTTTCAATATTTTTTAGACGACCAATTAAGAGAGTGGAAACTGCAGCTACAGCACCTGTATTACCGGCACTTACAAACGCATCCGCCTTTTTTTCTTGTACTAATTTAGCTCCTACTACAAGAGAAGAATCCCGTTTCGATTTTAATGACTCGGTCGGCTTATCATGCATTTCAATAATTTGCGATGCGTGATGAATCAATTTTTCATCAAGATTAATTTTTTCTTCACGTGCAGTTTTTAAAATCTTCTCTCTATCACCAACAAGAATCAATTCAAAATTTGGATCTGCTTGCAATGCATCGAAAGCACCGAGAATTTCGTGCTTAGGGGCATAGTCGCCCCCCATAGCATCAACTGCAATTCTGCATTTTTCTAATTTTTTTTCTGTCATCTAAAAGAATGAATGTTACGACTCTGGAACGAACATAGATCTGCCTGCATAATAGCCGCAGTTCGGACAAGCTCTATGGCTCAATTTAATTTCACCACAGTTAGAGCAGCGGCTCAAGGAAGGAACAGTCGCCTTATAGTGAGTTCTACGCTTATCTCTTCTGGTTTTAGACATCTTACGTTTGGGATTTGGCATCGTACAACCTGTTTATTAGTTATTAAATTTACCTTTTAATTTTTTTAGCGGTTCCCATATATCATGGGTTGTTTCGTATTTACAATTACATTTTTCTTCGTTTAAGTTCTTTCCGCAGTGCGGGCATAAACCATGGCAATCGTCTTTACATAATCGTTTTAAAGGAATCGAAAGCTCGGCATATTCATAAATATCATCTTTCAAATTGATCTTTTCTTGATCTGGTGAAAGATACTTTACATTGTATTCGTCAGATTTCACCGTTTCTCGACTGAAAAGATAGCTAATCTGGAAATGACTTGTCAGATTAGTTTCAAATTCAACTGCGCATCTGTCGCAAACCATTTTAGAATGAACCAGCAAATCACAATCGAGGACAATCTGATGAAGTGATTTATCCATTTTACAATCAACTTCAACATCTCCAAAGAACAATTCTTCTAAACCCAGATTTTTGACGGGTTCAGAAAGCCGGAAACTATGGATACCGTCAGAAAAATTAGTATATTTTATTATCATTTGAAGAACATGAAAAAATTGGGTC
Source organism: Bacteroidota bacterium (assembly GCA_021801605.1). Lineage (GTDB taxonomy): Bacteria > Bacteroidota > Ignavibacteria > Ignavibacteriales > Melioribacteraceae > Fen-1258. The sequence continues at coordinate 7,434 of JAJYXU010000018.1, read as the reverse complement.
AAAATATATACAGCCAATCTTTTATAATCAAGGAAACTGTTAATTTGGTTATTAATCAAAGAGTTTGAAACTATGCCGGTTTTAGCTTCACTTTTAGCCGCTTTTATTCCAATGTTGATCTATCTTGTTTTAATTTGGTGGATGGACAAATACGACCGTGAACCAATCTTATTTCTCTTTATCCATTTTCTATGGGGCGCCTTAGGCGCAGTAATAATTGGTATAAGCGGAAGTATGATTCTTGCCGCCTTCACAGGATTGGTTGGTGCAGAATCAAAATCATCATCGTTGATTCAAACAATTTTCTTTGCACCTTTCAGTGAAGAAATTGCAAAAGGACTTTTTCTTCTTTATTCAATCAACTCTAAAAAATTTGATAACATTACAGATGGAATTGTTTACGGCGCGGCTATAGGTCTCGGTTTTGGTATGACGGAAAACTTTATCTACTTTTTAACTTATGGCGATTCATTCTCATCGTGGATTCAGCTAGTATTAATCCGTTCACTCTTTTCAGCCGTGATGCATTGTATATCAACTGCAACCTTCGGCGCTTTTCTGGCAATTGCAAAATTTTCATCTCCAATAGGTCAAAGCACTCTCCCATTTGCCGGTCTAATGCTTGCTATGTTAATACATTTTTTGTGGAATGCTGCAATCAGTTTTGAAACTACTTTTTTTTACGGATTTATTTTTATGATTTTTTTAGCTCTCATTTTCTTTTTTGTTTTTAGATTGTCTATTAAAAATGAAAAAAATATTGTTGAACACGAACTTTTGGAAGAGAGCAATGATGGTTTAATTCCCGAAGAGCATATAAGAATTCTCAGCAGTCATTTGAGATTTAGAAAAGGATGGATTGATGAGAGAATCCGAAAACTTTATACTCGCTATGCGATCCGGCTTGCTTTCAGTAAAAATCAATTTAGAAAAGTGAAAGATGTATCAAAGAATTATTATGCTCTGGAAATTGAAAAGAACCGGCAAGTTGTCCGTTCACTTTTAACAACTAACACACTACAAATTAAATGAAGACTGTTGGCGTTTTTGGCGGCTCGTTTGATCCAATTCATGTTGGACACTTGACAACATCTTACGATGTTCTGAAGAGAAGAAATCTTGATAAAATTATTTTTGTTCCGTGTCATATTTCACCACATAAAATAGATCAAAGAGCAACTGAAGATATTCATCGTTTGAATATGGTAAATCTCGCTATTGAGGACTCACCTTTTTTTGAATCATGTGATTATGAAATAAGCAAAGGCGATGTTTCTTACACTTATGATACATTGGTAGAGTTAAGGAAGAAGTACAATAATATAGAGCTCATAATTGGTTTCGATAATCTGATTGTTTTCGATAAATGGCACCTACCGGATGATATATTTAGACTTGCTAAGGTCATTGTGTTGAAACGGGAAGTTGACCTCATTCCGGTTGTGCACAACAAATATTTCGACTCTGCTATTTTACTTGATACTCCGCTAATCAATATTTCTTCAACAGAAATTCGTGCACGTGTTAAGAATGGTTTGCCAATTGATTATCTTGTTCCACAAAAAGTAAAAGAATATATTTCTCAACACAGATTATACATTTAAATGCACTTATGACACCCGAAAATTTTATAGAAAGAATATTCATCAACGACAAGCGGGCTGTTGCCCGTGCCATAAGCATTATCGAATCGGGCAACTCTAATTCTACAGAGATTCTAAAAGAACTACATAAAAAGATTGGACGCGCATACAGAATAGGAATTACCGGACCTCCCGGAGCGGGCAAATCAACTCTTACAAATCAGCTTACAAAATATTACCGCAAGCAAAATAAAAAAATCGGAATCATTGCTGTTGACCCGACAAGTCCATTTACCGGCGGCGCTCTACTTGGAGATCGAGTTAGAATGAGTGAAGTCGGTAGCGATGCCGGTGTGTTTATTCGAAGTATGGCAACACGAGGCAGTCTTGGCGGGCTAAGTAAGAAAACAATTGACGCCGCAGATGTTCTTGATGCCGCCGGATATGATTTAATAATTTTTGAAACTGTCGGCGTAGGTCAATCCGAACTTGATGTTGCAAAAGCAGCAGATACTACTATTGTAGTTCTGGTTCCGGAATCCGGGGATTCAATTCAAGCTATGAAAGCCGGATTGATGGAGATTGCTGATTTCTTTGTTCTTAATAAAAGCGATAGACCCGGATCTGAAAGCGCCATGACTGCGTTAAAAACAATTCTTATGCTTCGAGATCATACAGAAAAAAGCTGGCTGCCAAATATTATTAAAGCAGTTGCATCGGAAAATAGCGGGACAAAAGAAATTGCAAATGAAATTGATAGACATCATCAGTTCTTAGATCAGAATGGATTACTAAAAACAAAACGTGAAGCGAATTACAAAGTCCGCATCAAAGAAATTGTAGAACATTTAATAAAAGATGAATTATGGAAAGATGATCGCGCTGTAAGTTTGGAAACATCTCTTGCGAAAGTTGTAGAAGGCGAAACTTCTCCATATCAAATCGCAGAAACATTATTTAACGATTTCAAATCAACCATCAAACAATAAGGTTTGTCATGGCAGAGATTAAAGCAGATGTAAACTTTCTAATCGAGTTAGATGAAAATCAGCACGCAATAAAAGAAACAATCAGAAACTTTGCGGAAGAAAAGATAAAACCGCACATAATGGAATTTGACGAATCAGAACATTTTCCTCTGGATTTGATGCAGCAACTTGGTGATCTTGGTTTTCTTGGAATTCTTGTCCCGGAAGAATTTGGCGGTTCCGGACTTGGTTATGTTGAGTATGCGCTTATTGTTGAAGAGATAGCGCGCATTGATCCTTCTATTGCCCTTTCGGTTGCGGCACATAATGGTCTTTGCACAAATCATATTAATGTTTTTGCAAATGATGATCTCAAGAAAAAATATTTACCGGATCTTGCCAGCGGAAGAAAAATCGGCGCTTGGGGATTAACAGAACCCGGCAGCGGAAGTGATGCAGCGGCAATGCAAACTACTGCGACAAAAGATGGAGACTTCTTTATACTTAACGGCACCAAAGCTTTCATTACTCATGGTGGCGTTGGTAAAACCGCTGTTGTTCTCGCAATCACTGATAAGAGCAAAAGCAAAAAAGGCATCTCCGCTTTTGTTGTGGAAAAAGGGACAGAAGGATTTTCTGTTGGTAAGAAAGAAAATAAACTTGGTATGCGCGCCAGCGAAACAACACAATTAATTTTTGAGAACTGCCGTATCCCGGCAGAAAATTTAATTGGCAATGAAGGAGAAGGATTTACTCAAGCGATGAAAATTCTTGAAGGTGGAAGAATTTCTATTGCCGCATTAAGCGTTGGTCTTGCCCAGGGCTGTCTTGATGCTTGCACCTCCTATTCAAAAGAACGAAAACAGTTCGGCAAAACTTTATCCGAGTTCCAGGCAATACAATTTAAACTTGCCGATATGACCAGTGAAATTGAAGCCGCGCGATTAATGACTTTCAAAGCAGCCCGAATGAAAGACCAGAATAAGAATATTCTGGATATTGCAGCTAAGGCAAAACTTTTCGCAAGCGAGGTTGCAACACGCGCCGCAAACGAGGCAGTTCAAATATTCGGCGGTTACGGATTTACAAAAGATTATCCGGTGGAAAAATTTTACCGGGATGTAAAATTGCTAACTATTGGTGAAGGAACTTCCGAAGTTCAGAGAATTGTAATTGCTCGTACACTTTTACAAGATTAATAAATGAATGAAAAACTTTGCGCCTTTGCGAGAAATCTTTTCACGCAAAGACGCTAAGAATGCGCTAAGAACGCAAAGAAAAATTAAAATATTATGACACAAATTGGCTCTAACATAAAATCAAACGATTTATTTCTCCGCAGAGAAGACTTCCACAAAAATCTAATTAGAAAAATTAATGCAATCAAAGAAACAATAAAGCTCGGCGGCGGTAAAAGCGCTATTGAAAAACAGCACGAAAAAGGAAAACTAACCGCTCGCGAGAGAATTGAAAAACTGATTGATAAAGGCACAAACTTTTTCGAACTGAATACTTTTGCCGCACATGATATGTACAAAGAATATGGCGGCGCACCAAGTAGTGGAACGATTTTCGGGATAGGTAAAATTCACGGAAAAAATTTTGTAATTGTCGCTAACGACGCGACGGTTAAAGCCGGTGCGTGGTTTCCAATTACAGCAAAGAAAAATTTACGTGCACAAGAGATCGCAATCGAAAACCGTTTACCTGTAATTTATCTTGTTGATAGCGCCGGAGTATTTCTTCCTCTTCAGGAAGATATTTTCCCGGATAAAGAACATTTTGGAAGAATCTTTCGAAACAACGCGGTAATCTCTTCTATTGGAATTCCACAAATTGCCGCGATCATGGGTCCATGTGTTGCAGGCGGTGCTTATCTTCCCATTATGAGCGATGAAGCATTAATTGTTGAAGGAGAAGGTTCAGTATTTCTTGCAGGAGCTCACTTAGTGAAAGCTGCAATCGGTGAAGAGATTAATAATGAGAGTCTCGGTGGTGCGCGGGTGCAATCGAATATATCGGGTGTTACAGATTATATTATGAAGAACGACGATGAATGCTTGATGCAAATTAGAAGTCTTGTTAGCAAGTATGGAGAAAATGAGAAAGCCGGATTTAATCGTATTGATTCCGTTCCGCCGAAATTTGACACAAAAGAAATATATGGAGTGATTGCGGAAGACGGAACTAAACCATATGACACTTATGAACTTCTTGCGCGTATAGTAGATAACTCTGAAATTGATGAATACAAATCCGGTTACGGAAAAAGTTTGATAACTGCTTACGCACGCATTGACGGATGGGCTGTTGGCATTGTTGCAAATCAACGTAGTGTTGTAAAAACCGAAAAAGGTGAAATGCAAATTGGCGGAGTAATATATAGTGATAGTGCTGATAAGGCGACACGCTTTATAATGAATTGCAATCAGAAAAAAATTCCTCTCGTGTTCCTTCAGGATGTAACGGGATTCATGGTTGGAAGTAAAGCCGAACATGGCGGAATAATTAAAGACGGCGCTAAGATGGTAAATGCTGTTGCCAATTCTGTCGTTCCAAAAATTACAATCATTACCGGAAATAGTTTTGGCGCCGGTAATTATGCAATGTGCGGAAAAGCTTACGATCCCCGTTTTATATTCGCATTCCCAAATGCAAAGATTGCGGTTATGGGAGGCGCGCAAGCAAGTTCTGTTCTCCTTGATATTCGTTTGAAACAAATGGAAAAATCCGGAAAGGAATTCACAAAAGAGCAGAAAGAAAAATTGCTGAATGAAATTATGCAATCCTATGAAGAGACGAGCAATCCGCTCCACGCCGCCGCTCGTTTATGGGTTGATGAAATAATTGATCCCGTTCTAACACGTCAGTACATTTCATATTCTATAGAATGTGCGAATAATAATCCGAACATTCCCCGTTTTAATCCCGGCGTTATTCAAACTTAGTTTTACGGAACCTTAGCTGCTAAATGAAGCCGCATCGAAGAGAATTTATCCCGATTCTTCATTCATCCAATTTCTCTCCCGTAAAAAACACCCCGCAAATAGCACGGGGTAAGCTGGGACAGGTTTGACAGTACTAAAATAAACCCTTGACAAGATAGATGTCTCATCATAAATTTAAGCTGAATTTTTTGAGGAGGATGTTATGAAACTACGAATAGTTTTCTCCGCCCTTCCACTCTTTCTACTCGCATCCGAGCTGTTCGCACAATGGATTTCAATTCGCACAATCCCGGTTATCGCAAGCAATCAATCCGAGTTCCAACCATCTCTTGCGCGGGGAATGGGAAATATTTCGATCGCTTTTGATGATCCGCTTGGCAGTCAGTTTATCAATCCCGCAAAAGCATCTCTGATGAAAGGTATAATGATTTTCACTTCTCCATCGCGGAACAGTTGGAGTAATGATGATGGACGACCGGTATCTGCCGGAGGCGGTTCTTCCTTCTATCCGGGTGTATCTATTAATTCAATTCCGTTCGGCGGGTTTTTCAGATCCGATAACTACTTTGGCGGAATCATGGTTGCGTATCAAGGATATACCGGAGAAAGATCGCAACGTAACTTCGTCACGATTAGTCCCAGAAATTCTTCCATGTTAGATGTAAAGAAAACTGATGTTGGCAACAATACTTACCTGTACGGTTTGTTTGGCATGTCAATCCCGAATACCCGCCTCTCTGTTGCAATGAGCGGCTCGTGGGGAAAGTTCGGCGCTATAGACGGCGTAAATTTACTCTACCCCAGCGCACTGGATCTTAAACAAGATGGCGAAGCGTGGGAAGCAAAATTTGGTGCTGTTGGAGAATTGCCCCATGGCGATAGACTGGAATTTGTTGCCGGGCGAAGTATCTATAAGGCAACGCACGAAGTGAGTTACTCAAACTTTTCCTGGTTCTGGCGAGACCCGATAATTACAAACTCTGTAAGAACAGAGATCAACAAAGATGAAACAAAAGAATGGCTTTTGTATGCACGTTATCTGCGACCTATCAATAGTTTTTGGAAAGTCGGCGCATCATTAAGCGTGAACTGGAAAGACCATCCGAAAATTCCGAACTACAGTCTTGCTAATATTCCCCGTGACCCGGGAATTTCTGTTGCGTACAATATTGGAGTCGGAGCGAATTGGTCTAACAGCAAATCGCTGTGGGGCTTCGAATACATCTACGAACCGATTACAACTAATACCTGGGCAGAAGCCGGCGAACAAATACTTCCGGTCCCAAATCAAAATCTTTCACCGAACTTCAAAACAATTGAGAACTTCTTCAACTTCTACAATCATATAATACGAATCGGACATCAATCGCAGTCCAAGTGGGAATGGTTGGATTATCGTTTTGGCGTGCAGTTTCACTTCTACAAATACAACATGAATCAGAACGATAATATTCGCCGCACAGCCCGCAAGTTCTCAACAGATTGGTTGGAAACAACAGCAAGCGGCGGCTTAACGGCGAGTCTTGGCAGTATTCGGTTGATGTATACACTGCAACTTGTCTTTGGAAACGGGATGGTGGGAACCGCGTCTTCTGGTATAGTGTTTGAAGCCGGCGCTCGCACTGCCGATTTTCTTCCGGCGCCATCTGCCAACCTTGTCGTCGACAATATTATTCTCGTAACGCAGCAATTAACGTTTGTCTATCAACTCGAGTGAGAGCACACATACCATGTACACACTAACTCTAATATTGATTTTGGTCTTAAATTATTTTTTGCAAGATGATCCTTATAAAAGAGACCGTGAAAAAATGGTTCGCACTCAAATTGAAATGCGCGGTGTAGCGGATGAGGCAACTCTATCCTCAATGAAGAAGGTTCAACGGCATCTTTTTGTTCCGCATGATCAAATAGAAGACGCTTATGATGACAGAC
>JAJYXU010000055.1 GCA_021801605.1 Bacteroidota bacterium | reverse complement strand
TAAGCAACTAATTTTTTCATATCTGTCTGAACCATAGAAACAAGCGCGCCGTAAATAATCCCGATAACAGCAAGAACAGAAATTATCGGTGCAAAATGGACAGCAGATTGCGGAAAGAGAGGCAAACAAAATCTAACCAAGCCATACGTTCCCATCTTTAGAAGAACTCCAGCAAGAATAACCGAGCCGGCAGTTGGCGCTTCAACGTGAGCATCGGGCAGCCATGTGTGAAGTGGAAAGAGAGGAACTTTGATAGCAAAACTTAGAAAGAATGCCCCGAACATCCATCCTTGAATGTCGTGAGGAATTGTCGTACCAACTTTATAAAGATCAAGCAGATTCGTTGTAAAATATCCGAGTGTGTTTGAAGCGTAAACAGCAAGCCATATAATTGCAACAAGCATCAGCAGACTACCAAACATAGTGAAGATGAAAAATTTTACAGCAGCATAAATTCTTTTCTCTCCGCCCCAGATTCCGATGATGAAATACATCGGAATAAGCATTGCTTCCCAGAAAATGTAGAACAAGAAAATATCAAGAGAGATGAAAACACCGAGCATTCCTACTTCAAGAAAGAGCATAGAGAATGTGAACATCTTAACATTCTTTTCAATTGCTTTCCACGTTGAAAGAAGCGTAAGCGGAGTTAAAAATGTTGTAAGCAAAACAAGTATAAGAGAAATTCCATCAACGCCAACGTGATAGCTAATGTTCAAACTTTTTATCCAAATCACTTGATGAATGAACTGGAACTGCGGATTGGTTTGATTGAAACCGAAGTAAACAACCAACGAGATTACAAACGCAACCAACGAAACCGCTAAACCGAACCAACGGACTAATTCTTTCTGATCTTTCTTGAAAAAAAGAACAAGCAAGCTCCCGATGATAGGAGTAAGAAGCAAGTATGTTAAGAGTAAGTTTTGTTCCATATTATTTTTTTGTTGTTGTCATTTTGAGAACTCCGATTTATCGGAGGTCGAAGAATCTCACAACTAATAGTTTAGAGACTCTTCCACTTCGCAGAGCTCAGTGTCAGAGTGACAAGATTAACCACAAAAGAGCTAAAGCAATTCCCACCATCATAACAACAGCGTAAGATTGCGTAACACCTGTTTGAATTTTTCTAATAAAACCGGAACCGGATTCGACTAAAGAAGCAACACCATTTACCATTCCGTCTATAATTTTTACATCAAAAATTTTCCATAAAAACTTTTCACTTCCCTTTTGGATTGGCTGAACAACTGCTGCTTCGTAAGCTTCATCAACAAAATATTTATTTAGCAGAAGATTGTAAAAACCTTTGAACTTATTTGAAACATTTTCGGCAATCTGTGGATTCTTTCTATAAACATGAAGTGAGAAGTAGATTGCGCTCAGGACCGCAGCAACAGAAACTGCCATCAATAAAATTTCTTCAAGATGAGTATGCGACCCGAAAGTTGCCAGCTTTGCTTGAGCGGGTGCGTAAATCGGTTCAAGCCATCCTTCAAATAAATTGCCGTGTTCGCCGGCAAATACTTTCGGAATACCAACGTATCCGCCAACAACAGATAAAAATGCAAGAATCATCAAAGGAACAGTCATTAATGCAGGCGATTCGTGCGGATGAATATGATGATGATCAAATCTTTCTTTGCCGTAAAATGTGAGAGAAACTAATCTGAACATATAGAATGCCGTAAGCATAGCCGTGATTGCGCCGATAAGCCAAAATACAAATCCGCCGTTTGCGTATGCGCTCCATAAAATTTCATCTTTGCTGAAGAAACCGGATAAACCGGGAACTCCGGTAATTGCGAGAGTTGCAATAAAAAATGTGATATAAGTTTTCGGCATATACTTTTTTAAGCCGCCGTATTTCTGAATGTTCTGTTCATCATGCATACCATGAATTACAGAACCGGCACCAAGAAATAGAAGGGCTTTGAAAAATGCGTGTGTCATAACATGAAAAATAGAAGCACTAAAGGCTCCAACACCCGCAGCCAAAAACATATAGCCCAATTGGCTTACAGTTGAGTAAGCTAAAACTTTTTTAATATCGTTCTGAACTAATCCGATTGATGCAGCCATAATTGCGGTTAACAAACCAGTCACTGCAACAACAGTCATAACTACCGGAGCCGAAGCGAAAATGATTGATGCGCGCGAAACCATATAAACACCGGCTGTAACCATTGTAGCGGCATGTATGAGCGCAGAAACCGGTGTTGGACCAGCCATTGCATCGGGTAACCAGACAAATAATGGAATCTGCGCAGATTTACCTGTGGCACCGATAAATAAGAATAATGCAATCAAACCAAAAGTTGATTCTGCAATTGGGAATGATGCCGCTCTGGAAAAGACTTCTTTGAAATTGAGTGAATCGAAAGTCATATAGATCAAAAACATACCGAGTAAAAATCCAAAGTCACCGATTCTGTTAACAACAAATGCTTTCTTAGCCGCTTGAGAAGTTGTTCCCTTTTCAAATTTTCTATCATACCAGAATCCGATCAGCAAATAAGAGCAAAGACCAACGCCCTCCCATCCAAGAAAAAGAACAACAAAGTTATCGCCAAGAACTAAATTCATCATTGCGAAGATGAAAAGATTTAGATAAGCGAAGAATCTCCAGAATCCTTTATCACCGTGCATGTATCCAATCGAATAAACGTGAATCAAAAATCCAACACCGGTTACAATAAGAGACATTGTGAGTGATAGCTGATCGACAAGATATGCAAACTTAATATGTAACCCACCGACGTTTAACCATGAAAATAATTCCACGGTATTTGATCTTTCTTCGGTGGGAAGTCCGAGTGTTTGGATGAAAGCACCAAGAACAATCAGAAAAGAAATTCCAACAGCAGCGCTGCCAATTATTCCAATAATTTTTTCGTTCTTAATTTTTCTTCCGAACAATCCGTTGATGAGAAAACCAGCCAACGGCAGAAGAGTTGTTAAGTATATTAGATTTATTATTACCATTTAAAAATATTTATCTCGTCAATGTTTACAGTCTTTTTATTTCTAAAGATGGCAATAATAATTGCCAGACCAACTGCGGCTTCTGCGGCTGCAACCGTCATTACAAAGAATACAAATACTTGTCCAATCGAATTTCCCAAGTAAGATGAAAAAGTTACGAGCGTTAAATTTGCCGAGTTCAGCATCAGCTCGATGCACATAAACACAACTATTGCATTTCTTCTAATAAGAACACCGGCAACTCCAACACTGAACATAAAAGCGCTGAGTATTAAATAGTATTCCATTGGTATTGATGACATATACTTTACTCGAATTTTTTCTTTGCTAGAACCAACGCGCCGATTGTAGCTGCAAGAAGTAGAAATCCCGCGATTTCAAAAGGAATTATATAATTAGTATAAAGTTGTTGACCGATTGCCTGGATGGTTCCTGCTTTAACGCTTGCGGCTTCATCCGGAGTTAAGGTTCTTGACGGATGTCCAAAAAAGATAAGATAAGCAACTTGGACGAAAACGAAGGCACTAACAAGAATTGAAAAAAATTTTATTGCCCGTTTATCAACAAATAATTTGTGCTCTGTTTCGGTGTTCAAGAGCATCAGAACAAAAAGGAAGAGTACCATTATTGCGCCTGCATAAACAATTATCTGTACAACGGCAATGAACTGTGCGTTGAGAAGCAGATACAATCCTGCAAGAGCAAAAAAATTAAGGACTAAAAATACAGCGCTAATTACAGCGTTCTTTCTTGTAATCATCACAACAGAAGAAACTGCAGCGACCGAAGCCAGGACAATGAAAAGAATTATCTGAATATTCATGATTAAGGTGTATTCCTATAAATCATTCTTGGGAACGGAATTGCTTCGCGCAAATGTTCTAATCCGCAAATCCAACTGACTGTTCTTTCTAAACCAAGACCAAAGCCGGCATGCGGTACAGAACCGAATCTTCTTAAATCCAAATACCATTCAAAAAAAGATTGCGGCAATTTGTGTTCTTTAATTCTTTCTAACAAAAAATCCAGGTTATCTTCGCGCTGGCTTCCGCCGATAATTTCTCCGTAACCTTCCGGAGCGATAACATCAACTGCGAGTGCGACTTTAGGATTTTCCGGATCGCGTTTCATATAAAATGCTTTTACTTCCGATGGATAACGGTGAATCATAACCGGGCGGTCAAATTCTTCTCCGATCAATGTTTCATCTGTTCCGCCAAGATCGTTGCCCCATTGGAAATCAACACCTTTCTTTTTCAAAATTTCAACTGCATCGGTATAAGAAATTCTTGGGAAAGGTCTCTTAACACATTCCAGTTTAGTCACATCGCGTTCAAGTTCTTTAAGTTCTTCCTGCTTGTCTGTAAGAACACACTGAACAATATATTCCAAAAATTCTTCGGCAAGATCCATATCGTCATCAAGATCATAGAAAGCCATCTCCGGTTCAACCATCCAGAACTCTGTTAAATGGCGGCGGGTCTTCGATTTTTCAGCACGGAATGTTGGCCCGAAGGAATAAACTTTTCCAAGTGCCATTGCCCCGCTCTCTTCATAAAGCTGTCCGGATTGCGTGAGATATGCTTTACCAAGATCAAAATATTCCATCTCAAAAAGTGTTGAGGTTCCTTCGCATGCATTTGGCGTGATGATCGGAGGATCAAAAAGTATAAATCCGCGCGAGTCAAAAAAATCTCTAATTGCTTTTACTACTCTTGCACGAATCTTAAGAATTGCAACTTGTTTTTTAGAACGAACCCAGAGATGTCTATTATCAATTAAAAATTCAATTCCATGTTCTTTTGGAGTGATAGGATACTCACTTGCGATAGAAATTATTTTAACATCGGTAGCATCAAGTTCGTAACCGCCAACAGAACGGGGTTCCGCCTTAACCTTGCCGCTAACCTCGAACGATGACTCTTGAGTTAACTTATCGGCATTTTCAAATATATCATCTGTAACATTCCCTTTGAAAACAACACACTGAACATAACCGCTGCCGTCACGCAAAATCAAAAATTTAATTTTACCACCCGATCTTTTATTATAAAGCCATCCTTTCAGAGTAACTTCTTGCCCAATATGATCTTTAAGATCCTTAATATAAACTTCAGGTTTCATAATTCTTTTTTTGATTTTAAATTTTGATTGGCAAATATAATTAACGGCTTGTTACAAAAGCAAAAAATCTCTTTAGCATCGTTTTAGATAATTCCGAAATGTATTACGATTAAAGCCCATTTATGCAAAAAATTTTATTCTATTTCTTCAAGAAGAATGAAAATTCACTTCCTTTGCCGAATTCGCTTGTTACTTTTATCTTTGAACCGTGCGCTTCAACGATATGTTTTACAATTGCGAGTCCTAATCCCGTGCCGCCAATTTCACGCGAGCGGTCTTTGTCAACACGGTAAAATCTTTCAAAGATCCTGCTAATATCTTTTTCAGATATTCCAATTCCGGTATCACGTACAAAAATCTTACCGAGATTTCCCTCATCAATAACCCCAACTTCTACAGAACCTGTGTTGGTGTATTTAATAGCATTCATAGTTAAATTCGTAATGACCTGTTTAAGCCGCTGCTTATCTCCGAAAAGTTGAAGTGAATGATTTGAAGAGATAAAATTCAACTCAATATTTTTTTTCTCTGCGTAAGGTTTAATTTCATTAATGATCTGTTCTAAAAACTCGTGTATATTAAAGTATCTGAAACTCATCTGCATCTGCCCGGATTCTATCATCGAGATATCAATTAAATCATTCAAAAGATTGTTCAGGTTGAGCGTATGGTTATTCGCTTTTTGCAAAAATATTTTGTTCACTGTCTCATCATTGAGTGCGCCGTCTAGTAACGTTTCAATATAACCTTGTATAGCAAAAATCGGCGTGCGTAATTCGTGCGATACATTACCAAGAAATTCCGTCCGGAATTGTTCTAGCTTTTTAAGATGAGCAATATCGCTGCGTGTTTTCATGAACATTGATTTGATCTCATCTTCCAGTTCATTCAAGTCATTTCCCATTTTTATTTCATCGGCGGAACGAAAAGAATTTGTCCTTATTTGATTAATAACTCCTTTCACAATACCTAAATCTGATCTTCTTCTTTGACCTAAGAAATACAAAATTGCAAGGTCAAGTAAGAGAATTAAAATTACAGCCGTTACTAATTGAGAAGAGTTGAAATTAAAAATGAAAGATTCGACTATTAATAGAAATGCAGTTATAGTAATTATTGCAGGAATGAATATCCGGGCGTATGCAAAATTTTGTTTAAGATTACTCATCATCTTTGAACCGGTAACCAACACCTTTGATGGTTTCTATCAGATCGGCATTTGCACCAAGCTTTTCTCTAATTTTGCGAATGTGAACGTCAACAGTTCTTTCAACCACAAAAACTTCTTTACCCCAGATGTCATTCAATATTTTGTCTCGGAGAAAAACCTTACCAGGGTTTGAAGCTAAATATGTCAGGATCTCAAATTCTTTCTTAGGAAAAATAATCTGCTTGCCGTTCAACATTACAGTATACTTTTCTTTGTTTATAGCCAAAGTACCAATTACTATCTCTGTGGAAGGACTTAGTTCAATTTGAGCCGTCTCTTTATTTCGAAGATTCGACTTCACACGCGCAATTAGTTTTTTTGGAGAGATCGGTTTCTGAATAAAATCATTTGCGCCGATATTGAGACCGTATACTTCATCGGTCTCAGAACCTTTTGCTGTGAGAAAAATTATTGGAGTGTGCTTGAATTCATCCATTTTTCTTATCCGCTCACAAACTTCATAACCGTTCATCTTCGGCATCATAACATCAAGAATGATAAGGTCCGGCTTCAGCGAAATTTTTTCTAAAGCTTCTTCTCCATCATAAGCAATTATTACTTTGAATCCATTCTGAAGAAGACTGTACTGAAGGAATTCAACAATATCTTTTTCATCATCAACAAGAAGAATTTTTGCTTTCATAAGTTTTCATAAATTGTTATAAAGTGACTTCTTTTTTCAACCGTGCTGATTTGTACATCGCTTCCAATAACTTCATAAGAGAAACGGCGTCATCTCCGGATGAAGTTACAGGATTATTTTCTCTTACCATACCGACAAAATGTTTTAACTCATTTTCATATGACTTCTTGAACAGATTTGTTGGATTAACCGTATTAGCTAATGTATAATCAATGAGATTCGTTTCAAGACGCTTGTAAGCGCGTAATGGGTTAAGATGAGCCGTACCTTCTGTGCCGAAAGCGGCAAGGTGAAATTTATCCCATTCCGAATGCAATCCCCAACTTACTTCAAAACTAATGATCTGATCATTTTCGAACCGAACCATTCCAACCGCAGAGTCTTCAACATCTTTTGTATTGTGATTAAATTTCTGGACGGTAACACTTTTCATCTTCTTATCATTCATTATCCACAATGCAAGATCAAGTATAAGAATTCCAAGATCTATAATTACACCACCACCGGATTGGTTTTTATTCAAGAACCATTTTTGATCGCTGCTCTGCTTGCGAAGCCACCCGCAGCGTATATAAAATATCTCTCCAAGTTCACCGCTGCTTACTAGACTTTTCATAAGCATTGCATCCGGGCGATAACGTAAATTCATACCAATCATAACTTGTTTTTTATTTTTCCTGGCTGCCTCGTTTATCTCTTTTGCTTCGGCTAGACTTATTGCAATCGGTTTTTCAATTAAGATATGTTTTTTTGCTTTCAAACATTCAATAGCAATTTCGGAATGAGTATTTGTCGGAGTAGCAATAATAACGGCATCTACATTTTCGTTAGCGAGTATTTCTTTATAATCGTGATACTGTTTTGTAATTCCGAATTTTTCGCCAACTGTTTTTAAACGATTTTTATTAATCTCTGCAACTGCACTTATTTCAACGTTGCCAAGTTTAGACAAAATCGGTAGATGCACCAACTGTGCAATTCCACCTAGACCGATAACTGCTATTTTTGTTTTATCCATTATGCTACAATTCCCTCATCAATATTTTTACTTAAAAACAATTTAACTTTTTCAGCTATCCCTTCGGGATCAATTCCAATTATCCGGTGCAATTCTTCTTGTGTACCGTGATCTACAAATTGATCCGGCAATCCAATCCTAAGAATTTCGTTCTTATAATTTTTTTCCGCAAAATATTCCAGCAAACCGGATCCAAATCCGCCGACAATTGTACTTTCTTCAAGAGTAACAATTTTTCCGAATCGCATTGCACATTCATCCAGAATATCAGTATCAAGCGGTTTGACAAATCTCATGTTTATTATTTCGGTATGAATTCCATCTGCAAATAATTTTTCCGAAGCTTTTTTTGCATACTCCACCATATTGCCGACTGCAAGAAGAACAACATTATCACCGCTGGCAATTTTTTCAGCTTTACCGATTGGAATTTCGGTAAATCCATTTTGTAGAGGAACACCGAGCGCCGAGCCGCGTGGGTATCGGATTGCAACCGGACCATCTTTGTAATTTACTGCTGTGAAAAGCATGTTTCGTAATTCCGTTTCATCCTTCGGTGCCATGATTACCATATTCGGAATTAACCGCAAATATGTTAGGTCGAACGATCCGTGATGCGTTGGACCATCAGCTCCGACAAGACCGGCACGATCTAAAACAAAAACAACATGTAATTTCTGAAGTGCTACATCATGAATAATCTGATCAAAAGCACGCTGCAAAAATGTTGAATAGATTGCAACAACAGGAATTATTCCTTGAGTTGCTAACCCGGCGGCAAATGTTACCGCATGTTCTTCGGCAATTCCAACATCAAAATATCTCTCAGGCATTTCTTTCTGTAAGATATCCAAACCGGTTCCGTCTGGCATTGCGGCAGTTATTGCAATTATTTGAGAATTTTGCTTTGCAATCTCAACAAGAGCATTTCCAAAAATTGTTGTATATGCCGGCGCTCCTCCGACTTTTTTAATTGCTTCTCCGGTAACTTTATCGAATGGAGTTGCGGCATGTAATCTTTGAACATGATTTTCTGCGGGTTTATACCCTTTCCCTTTTTCACTTGTAACGTGGACAAGTATAGGTCCGTTATAATTTTTTATTTGTTCAAAAATCTTAATAAGATGAATTAAACTGTGACCGTTGACTGGTCCAAAATACCTGAAACCGAGAGCTTCGAACAACATACCCGGAGTTAACATTGATTTAATACCGGATCCGAGCCGCGCCGTAACTCTTCTAATTCCGTCACCAAAGTTGTCGAGCTTGCCGGTCAAATCCCAAATGGCTCCTTTTAATTTGTTATACTCGGGATGAGAAATCATTTCACTAAAGTAATTTGATATCTGCCAAACGTTTGATGCAATTGACATATTATTGTCATTCAAAACAACAATCATATTACTTTTTATAAGACCGGAATTGTTCATCGCTTCGTAAGCCATACCGCCGGTCATCGCACCATCTCCAATTACAGCAATTACTTTTTTGTCGGTATTCTGAATGTCGCGGGCAACAGCCATTCCAAGCGCTGCAGAAATTGATGTTGAGGCGTGCCCGGCACCGAATGCATCATACTCGCTTTCTGTTCTTTTTAGAAAGCCGCTTATTCCGTTTAACCGCCTGATGGTTTTCAATTGCTCTCTTCTGCCGGTCAATATTTTGTGAGGATATGCTTGATGACCGGTATCCCAGACAATCAGATCATTTGGAGTATTAAAAACTTTATGAAGCGCAACAGTTAGTTCTACTGTTCCAAGTCCACCGCCAAAATGTCCGCCGATCTGAGAAATAACGTCAACCATATATTCACGAATTTCGATACAGAGAGTTTTTAGTTCATCCATAGAAAATGATCTGATATCTGCCGGCGAGTTCACTTTAAATAAAACTTTATATTTTGATTCATCAACCATTCTGAGTTATTTCCTTACAATTACTGTTTGATGTTCTCTTCAAGCTGCTTTTTCAATTCGGTTACTTTTAGTTCCGCATCTTTCAAAGTTGAGAAGCAGAGTTTAGCCAAACTGATTCCCTCTTCATATAATTTTATTGATTCTTCCAAACCAACTTCCCCGCTTTCAAGAGCTTCCGATATTTCTTGCAGACGGTTCAGCGATTCTTCAAAACTGTTTTCTTTTTTCTTGCTCATTTTATTTTCACTTCTCCATCAAAGAATTTTATTTCAAATGATTTTTCATGTAATAGATTTTTTTTACGGGTTACAAAATTTTTATCCTGAGTAACTATTGCAAATCCTTTTTTCAAAACATTATCAATGTTGTGAGATTCAACTTTACTATCCAGCAGTTGTAAACGATTTTTTACCGCCGTGAGTTTACTTTCATAATTATTTTGGAAACGGTAAATAAGATTATCCAATTGCTGCGACTTGCTACTAATTAAATCTTGTGGAAGACGGAATCCATAAGATGAAACCGATTGATTAATTTCTTCTTTGTAGTTAGAGATTATTTCCAGCATTTTCTCCGGGAAATAATAGGAAAACTCGCTAATAAAGGCAAAGAGTTCGTCTTTGTCCGGTGTAGCAAGTTCCATTGCGGCAGACGGAGTGGCTGCGCGTAGATCTGCGACAAAATCTGAGATGGTATAATCAATTTCATGTCCAACCGCACTGATGATCGGAATCCGTGAATCAAAAATTGCGCGTGCAACAACTTCTTCATTGAAAGCCCACAAATCTTCAAGTGATCCACCCCCGCGGCCGATTATAATAAGATCAATATCTTTTTGCTGATTCAGTAATTTAATATTCTTCGCAATCTCAGCGGCAGCGCCTTCACCTTGAACTTTACTTTTAGCAATAATTAGTTCTACCAACGGATAACGGCGAGCCGCAATACTTTTCATATCTTGAAATGCCGCACCGTCAATCGCAGTAACAACGCCAATTTTTTGAGGAAACTTTGGGATCGGTTTTTTGAATTGAGCATCGAACAATCCTTCTGCAGAGAGTTTCTGTTTCAATTTTTCGAACGCCGCTTGAAGTTCACCGACACCGGCAGGTTTCATTGACCGGACATCAATCTGATAATTTCCGCGCGGCGGATAAACTGTAATCCTTCCGCCGATTATAACCTTCATACCGTCTTGCGGTGTAAAAAAAACATAATTGTTCACACCGCGCCACATTGTACAACTTATCTGCGCATTTGAATCTTTGAGCGTAAAGTACCAATGACCGGAAACATGCGCCTTGAAGTTAGAAATCTCGCCAATCACGTTGACTTCAGAAAAACTTTCTTCGAGCGTTTGTTTTATTAATCCGGTTATTTCACTTACAGATAAAACAGCTTCTTTCATTTCGACTCTTTTCTAAAAATCAAACAATACTGATGATGTCTATTGCCAACCCATGCACTGTTAACGCCAAGCGCAATTAATTTTTTATCGTCTTGCAGCCAAATCTTTTCGTCTTTAAGAATCCAGCTTTTATCACCACGTTTAGTTAATGAAACTGCAGTATCAAATGCCAACGGGAATAATTTTCCGCTGTAATATACATTGTTTGTTACGACAGTTAAGTAGCCGCCGGGTTTAGTTACATCATAAACTTGATCAAAGACTTGCGCCTGTAGATCGAGAAATTCTTCGTACGAATTAATGTTGCCAAGATCATTAGCGGTATCGGAATACTTTGTATCAAATCCTTTCAGCTTTCTTTCTTTTTGTCTTATCGAATTCCGTTCTAATTGATTCCAATATGGAGGAGATGTGAATGTGTAATCGAACCGTTTTCTTCCAAGATTATTTTTCAGTAATAGATTTTTCAGATCAAGCGAACTTCCCAGAATCGGATGAGCCGATTTTTCTAATTTTCTTTTTTTTATTCTCCTGGTTGATGAAGCGAAATATTTCTTATTCAATTCTACACCGACAGCATTCCTACCTATTTGTGCTGCGGCAATTAAAGTACTGCTTGTCCCGCTGAAAGGATCAAGCACCCAGCCGTTTTTCTTTGTAAAGAAAAGAACAAACTCTTCAACCAGAGTTTCCGGAAATTTTGCCGGATGAAGTAATTCATCTTCTTTTCTTCGCGGGGGACGCAATATAAACCAGCTTTTAGTAAACTTAAGCCATTCTTTTCCGGTTAGATCGTTGATCTTGTTGTTTTTATTTAGTCTGCCCCGGATGCCGAGATCAATAAATTTTTTTTCTGTTTTTTTCAAGCAGAACTATAAATTGAGTGAAAAGAAATTAGAATATAATCCCATCGAAATTTCATGAAAATCCCTTCCGCCGTTTATCAACTGAAAATTGTATCTGTAACGAGTATAAAAGGTGAACACATTTTGAATCTGGAAAAGTCCAAATGAAATTTCAGCGCCCATTCCGTTATATCCTTTGAAATCGGTGAATACACTAAGTCCGGGCGATACATATTTAATCAGCGGTATTTGAATGATTTGTTTGTAGCCAAATCGCAGAAAATTTTTCCGGTCTGCTTTAGGAATATGAGAATATTCTACACTCAAATATCCTGATGGATAATTATAACCGATCGAATAAAAATTTATCAAGGGAATCTCTTTACTTAACGACCAATGATTTTCATCCTTAGCATAAACATAAGTAGGAGAAGGAATTGCAAAAATAATTCCGCCGAGACAAATTTTAAAAAGTCCGGGATCTTGCTCTCTGCTAATTACCAATCCATCGGGAAGTTCGACACCGAGTTGTTCGGAGTGCGTTTCTTTCCCGTTCCGGTCATACACAATTATCTGATAGTTGAATGCAGTCGAATCAATTTTCAGTTTATTAAGCTCAATTTCAATTTTATGATTTTCTGACAACACCTTTGAAACATCCACAACATTTTTATGATTTATTATCAGCTTGGAAGTACAGCTATCACTCGTAAAGAAAGACAACACAAATTTATTTGGTGTCTCAGGAGTTATATACGAATCAATAACCATTATCTCTATAGGATTAGATACAGTTGAATCCGTCTGAGAGAATATTTTGACTGTGCAAAAAAGAAAAATGAAAATAATTTTTATGAATCGCATTGTGATATATATTTTTTTAGGCGGATAAAATTAAACTTTTTTGTTAAAAGATTTCTGTTTTTCTTTTCCGATCAAAAGGCAAAAATGATTTCAATGCTTATTTCCATTTAAGTATATTTGCATCTAAATGATCATAAATTATTCATTCAAGCAAATAGGTCTATATTGAAAATACTTATCTCAAACGACGACGGAATTGATTCACCCGGCATAGCGGCACTTGCAAAAGAACTTAAAAAAATTGGCGATGTAACTGTAATTGCACCTCGAACCGAACAAAGCGCGGTTGGTCATGCAATAACAATGAAATTCCCCCTTAGAATCACAGAGTATTCCAAAAATGGCGATTTTTTTGGCTATGCTATTGACGGAACTCCGGCTGATTGTATTAAGATTGGAATTAGAAATATTATGAAGACTCCGCCGGATATAGTCATTTCAGGAATCAATTGCGGATCAAACACCGCAATCAACATAATTTACTCGGGGACTGTCTCAGCCGCACGCGAAGCGGCAATTATGGATATTCCAGCCATTGCTGTCTCGGTTACTAATCACGATCCAAAACATTATGAATACGCTGCAAAATTCTCTGCTGATCTAACAAAACTGGTTGTTCAACACAAATTAAAAACCGGAACACTTTTGAATGTAAACGTTCCCGATCTTCCGGAAGAAAAGATTGCCGGAGTTCTACTTACCAAACAAGGTAAATCTAAATGGGATGATATCTACGAAGAGAGAAAAGATCCGTACGGAAAAGAATATTATTGGCTTACCGGTAATTTGATTCAGGCGGATAATAAATTGGAGACCGATCAATTTGCCGTGATGCAAAATTATGTTTCCGTTACTCCAATCCATTTCGATTTAACCGATTACGAGACTTACGATACAATGAAAGAATGGCACCTTGAGAATATGTCTAAACAAAAATCTTGAATTGTAAATGAATTGGTTCAATAGTTTCAGCATTTTAACCTCTGGCAGCATACTATTGATTTTACTATTCGTAATTCTGCTTGCCGCCTTTTCGTTTTTTGTTTACAAGTACACAATTCCAAAAGTCTCTTCCCGTTTAAGAACATTATTGATCATCCTCCGCGCTTTAATTTTTGGACTGATTTTATTTCTCATCTTCGAACCTGCTCTTTCCTTTATTCAGAAAGAGAAGATTGAATCCATGACTTACATCTATATTGATAACTCAAACTCAATTGCCGCCAAAGACAGTTTAAACAGAATAGCTCAGACTATTTCACTTATCGGAGATTTGGATTCTTCGCCCGGAATTAATGCGAAGTTTTTTTCTTTTGGAAAGAAGATTGATTCACTCGATCCCGGTCAAAAGAAGAAAATTAATTTCAGAGCGCAGCAAACAAATTTTTCCAACATTATTGAACATATCAAAAAAAATAATGCGCAGATAAATTCAGTTGTTATTTTGAGTGATGGCATTATAACCGACGGCATTGACCCCACTTACCAGGCAGAGAAGTTACAGATTCCGATATTCACTATCGGCATTGGAGATTCTACACAAAAGAAAGATGTTGAGATTTATAATGTACTTTTCAATCAATTTATCTATGCAGGTAAGCAAACTCAGATAGATGTCGCACTGAAAAATTATGGATTCGAAAATAAGAACACACGTGTTTCTTTCTTTGAAGAGAAAACATTAATTGAATCGAAAGATTTAACACTTAGTGAAACCGGGCTGGATAAAGTTTCTTTCAATTATAAACCGGAAGCCGGCGGTAAAAAGAAATTGCGTGTTGTAGTTTCTCCTTTTGAAGGAGAGGCATCCGCGGCGAATAACAGCAGAACATTTTATCTTGATGTACTTGATACCAAATTAAAAGTTTGCTTGATCGCAGGCACTCCTTCGGCTGATGTTTCTGCAATTGCTAAATCAATTTCGGTTGATAAAAACATTCAACTGAAAAAACTTATACAAATCTCACAGAATAAATTTTGGGATAATGTTAAGCCAACTGTTATTGACAGTGCCGAACTTCTTTTCATTGTTGATTTCCCTTCCTCTAATTCATCCCAAGCTTTGATTGACAAAATTTCATCTGCGGTTGCTCAGAACAAACCGTTTTTCTTTTTGCTTACGGGAAATGTGGCTCTAGCGAAACTAACAGAATTTGAAAAATCGCTCCCCTTTTCATTTTCTAAATCGGTAAATGAGTTCTTACAAGTCCAACCCGATTTGAACACTGAATCTTTTTCTTCCTATTTCTCTACAGAAAATAATCAAAGGAATATTTGGGATAATTTGCCTCCGGTTTCACAATTTGCAACTGAGTTTTCAAGTAAACCCGGCAGTAATGTGCTGGTGAAATCCAGAGTGAAAAATATTCCTATTGGTAATCCGTTAATTATATCGCGTAGCTTAGGCAAGCAAAGGGTGCTTTCAATTTTAGCCGGAGATATCTGGAAATGGCAACTGCAAACTGCCGAGAAGAATCCCGAATTCTTCGATAATTTTATTAACGACATCGTAAAATGGTTAAGCGTTTCATCACAACAAAAACAATTTA
>JAJYXU010000030.1 GCA_021801605.1 Bacteroidota bacterium | reverse complement strand
AATAAGAGAGACTATTTCTTTAACTAATGAAGCTGCCGCGCGCGGCGCAGATTATGCTTTAATTCTTACACCGTCATTTTATAAATCGGAAATGAAACCCTCAGCGCATATAAAATATTTCACTGCAGTGGCTGATAAAACAAAAATACCGGTGATTATTTACAACGTTCCTAAATTTACCGGAGTTGATATTGAAGCCGAGACGGTGGCAAAACTTGCCGAACATAAAAATATAGCCGGAATAAAAAACAGTACCGAAAATTTACGTCAGACAGCCGAGCTTGTAGCTCAAACTCCGGATAATTTTGCAACAATAACCGGAACAGGTTCCGTGCTTTATACAAGTCTAACAGTTGGAGCTGTCGGCGGTATTCTCGCACTTGCAAATATTGCACCGGATGAGTGTGTGCAAATTCAAAAATTAGTTGAACAGGAAAATCATACTAAAGCGCTTGAACTGCAAACTAAAATGCTGCCGGTTAATAAAGCTATTACAGTTAAGTACGGTGTTGCGGGATTGAAAGCAGCAATGGATATGCTTGGATATTTCGGCGGCGAGCCGCGGTCACCGCTTTCAAAATTAAACGATACCGATAAAGAGCAGCTTAAACAAATTTTAGTTAGCTCAGGATTGTTAAAATAAAATTGTAAGGAAGAGTCTGTGCAATGCTGTCAGGTTAACCTTTGATAGAACGCTGATGACGCGGATTGTGCTGATCTTCGCGGATTAATCTGCGTAAATCAGTTTACCCCATGGAATAACATTTTACCTTTTGTAATAAATTTAATTACCAATTTATTTTATTCCACGGGGTGAATCTGTGTTATCTGCGTTCCATTTTTTTTGCTATACTTCTTCAACTTTCCTTAACCTGACAGCATTGAGGGTCTGTGACTCTTCCGAATTAATTGTTTACAAGTAAAAGGTAATATGGATCCAAAAGATTATGGTGAAATAGCAAATCATTTACCTTCAATTGTGCAATATCTATTTCGGAACATTGTATTACTGTATCACCAACTGGTTTTATTATGCCGCATATCCCATAGATTTTCACTAATCTAATGGAGTGTGCCCAACTTGATATTATTCAATGCTATGAGCAACTAGAATATTTTGGAATTGATAGAAAAAAAGAATTCAGAGAATTACATCAAAAATATCTTAATGAGTTATTGAAAGCTTTTGAAAATAAAATTACCCAAGAATACTGGCGAATAAGTCGCATTAGTGTATAGCTTTTCAGAATTAATAAACTCGGTGGGGTTTAAAACCCCATCCTACAAAAGGAAAAAACAATGTCTCACAAATCATTTAATCCTCATCATAGAATTTTAATGGGACCCGGTCCCTCGAATGTTAATCCAAAAGTTTTGGATACGTTGTCACGCGCAACTCTCGGTCATCTCGATCCGCAATTTATCGGATTAATGGATGAAATAAAATCATTGCTCAAATACACATTCAAAACGGAAAGCGATGCAACGTTTGTTCTTTCCGGTCCCGGCTCGCTCGGAATGGAAGCCTGTCTTGTAAATATGATTGAACCCGGAGATAAAGTTGTAATTTGCACAGGCGGATATTTTGCCAATAGAATGATTCAGATTGTTGAAAAGATCGGCGGTCAAGTTGTTACGGTAAAAGAAACCTGGGGACGCGCGATCGAACCTCAGAAACTTGAAGACGCACTAAATGCCAATACTGATGCAAAAGTTGTCGCATTTGTCCATGCAGAAACATCAACGGGAGCGTTGTCCAACATCAAACAACTTTCCGAAATTGCACACAAGCATAATTGTCTTGTTGTTGCAGATGTTGTTACGTCGCTCGGCGCAATAGATGTTATGGTAGATGAGTGGAAACTTGACGCGGTTTATTCATGCTCACAAAAAGGTTTGGCGTGTGTGGCTGGAATGTCGCCGGTAAGTTTCAGCGAACAAGCTCTTCATCATATTAAGAACAGAAAAATTCCTATTCAAAGCTGGTTTAATGATTTGAATTTGTTAATGGGTTATTGGAGCGGCGGACAAAAAAGAATGTATCATCACACAGCACCAAGCAATCAGTTTTACGGATTACATGAAGCGCTTTTAATCCTTAAAGATGAAGAAATTGAAAATGCGTGGCGCAGACATAAGGAGAACAGCGCTAAATTAATTTCGAGATTGAAAGAAGAACTCGATTTAGAGCCAATAGTTCCAAGCGGAGAAAGAATCCCTCACTTGCTGGCAATCAAAGTCCCGTATGGAGTTGATGAAGCTAAAGTTAGAGTTGATCTGCTTACAAAACATAATTTGGAAATCGGCGCCGGACTCGGCGAGCTTGCAGGAAAAATTTGGCGCATCGGATTAATGGGTTATAACTCAAATGAAAAGATGATTGACTACTTCATCAGCGCAATGAAAAAGGTACTCGACAAAAATTAAATTTCTTCTAAAATGAAATCAGAAAAAGAATTATTTGTAACTTCTTTTTTGATAACACGGATTGAAGTGTGAAATTATTCAAATGGGTCTTGAAATGTTATTTTTCCACCGAATTCTAACATTTCGATTTGGTTTCCCTTTTTTTGAATTTTTTTACTTGCCCAGGTGTTTTAAGAGTAATAGATAGAGACCTCTGAAAAATAGAATTGTACAGGACTGCAACATTTTTAATAGCACACAGATGACGCGGATTTGGCAGATTTTCGCGGATTAAATCTGCGTTAATCCGTTTAATCTGTGTCATCTGCGTTCTATTCTTAATTTTTCAGAGGTCTCAGATAAATAACGTTACCACTTTTGCAATTTCTTAGTGCCTTCGAGACTTAGTGGCAACGTTAATTGTTTTTAGAAATAGCCACTAAGACACAAAATAATATTCAAGAAATATTTTAACTTTCATAATGTAATTAAGTAAATCAAATAAAAACTAGGAAAATTATTCATATGGCAAATGCAATCTTTAATTTAGCTTTACCGGAAAATGAAGAAGTAAAAAATTATGCGCCTGGTTCTCCCGAAAGAGAATTGCTGAAAGCAAAACTCGCTGAAATGGAAAACCAGCCGGTAGATATTCCTTTAATCATCGGCGGGAAAGAGATCAGAACCGGCGATACAGGCAATATCGTAACACCACATAATCATAAGCATATACTCGGCAAATATCATAAAGCAGGAGAAAAAGAAGTTCGTATGGCAATTGATGCCGCTATGGAAGCATACAAAACTTGGTCTGTAATGGAATGGCAGGATAGAGCAGCAATATTTTCCAGAGCCGCCGATATGATCACATTAACGGATTGGCGTTATACAATTAATGCAGCTACAATGCTTGGGCAAAGTAAAAATGCTCACCAGGCAGAGATTGATGCTGCTTGCGAAACCGCAGATTTCTTTCGCTTCAATATTTATTACGCGAATAAAATTTATCAGGAACAACCGCCCCATTCGCCGCACGGAATGTGGAATAGAATGGAATACCGCCCGCTTGAAGGATTTGTATTAGCAATTGCACCGTTCAACTTTACAACTTTCAATGCAAATCTTCCGGGAGCGCCGGCAATTATGGGAAATGTTGCAATCTTAAAACCTGCAGGCACAAGTGTTTATTCCGCATATTATATTATTAAGTTACTTGAAGCAGCAGGATTACCGCCCGGTGTAATTAATTTTCTTCCCGGTCCCGGTTCTACAATCGGAAATATAATTTTCAACGATAAGAATTTTGCCGGACTGCATTTTACGGGCAGCACCCCTGTCTTTCAGCAGATGTGGAAAACAATTTCAAACAATCTTCCCAATTATAAAAGTTATCCAAGAATTGTAGGTGAAACCGGCGGAAAAGATTTTGTATTCGCGCATAAGAGCGCGGATGTAAGAGGACTTGGCGTGTCATTGATTCAGGGCTCGTTTGAGTATCAAGGGCAAAAATGTTCTGCCGCTTCACGCGCTTATATTCCAAAGTCACTCTGGCAGGAAGTAAAAGAATACCTTGTTACTGAATTGGATAAATTGAAAACCGGAGATGTTACTGATTTTTCAAATTACAACAATGCGGTGATTGATCAAGCAGCATTTGATACAATTACAGGTTATATCAAATATGCGAAAGAATCTAAAGAAGCTGAAATAATCGTCGGCGGAAAATTTAGTGATAAAGTTGGTTACTATATCAATCCAACGGTTATTGTTACAACTAATCCAAAATTTAAAACGATGGAAGAAGAAATTTTTGGTCCGGTGCTTACTGTTTATGTTTATGAAGACGACAAATACGAAGAGACTCTTCATTTGTGTGATGAGACATCTCCTTATGCATTAACCGGAGCCATTTTTGCACAAGATAGAATCGCAATTGTTACCGCCGATAAAATATTAAAACATGCTGCCGGCAATTTTTATATCAACGATAAACCAACCGGAGCTGTTGTAGGACAACAGCCGTTTGGCGGCGCGCGCGGCAGCGGAACTAATGATAAAGCTGGAAGTTTTTTAAATTTAGTTCGATGGGTATCGCCCAGAACTATTAAAGAAAATTTTGTGGCAAGAAAAGATTTCCGTTATCCTTTCATGCTGGAGAAATAACTTCTCTATCCTGTAGTTATGTTCAGGTAAGGATTCAGTTTTGTTGTTAGGTTAAATATTAATTACTACTTTTCCTTTTGCATGCCCTTCTTCAAGATAACGGAGAGCATCAGCCACGTCTCTTAACGCGTAACGTCTATCTATGACAGGTACAATTTTTCCAGCAACAAGGAGTTCCTTCAGAAAAACCAAATCTGTCTTGATTATCTTCGCCATAAAGCTACACATCTTCTTACTCCCAATCAGGGACAGTACTAATTGCAACAGCATGCCTATTAACATGACCGGGAGACTTTGACCACCTCCCCCAGCCCCAACATAAATTCCATCCTTTGCGAGTGCGCGTCTGTAATCAAAAATTGAATGATAAGCGTTCGCACCAAAGATCAGATCGTAACGCTGTGTGCTTTGCGTGAAATCTTCTTGAGTGTAATCAATTACATAGTCTGCGCCAATTGATCGAGCCGTGTCCAAATTCTTTGTGCTGCAAACTGCAGTAACTTCAGCCCCGAAAGATTTGGCGATCTGGACCGCAAATGTACCCACACCACCAGACGCTCCATCAACCAGAATTTTTTGACCTCGTTGGATTCGTCCCTTATCACGAAGACCCTGAAGAGCAGTGATTGCCGCCACTGGTACGGCAGCCGCTTCCTCAAACGAAATGTTAGCTGGCTTCAGCGCCACTCTATTTTCATCAGCACACACATACTCGGCAAAAGCTCCTGGGCATGCGCCGAATACTTCATCGCCTGGTTTAAACTGTGTTACGTTGCTGCCGACCTCTTCAACCAGTCCTGCTGCATCTCGTCCGGGTCGTGTAATTTTTGGTTTACGTAGTCCGCCTAGCATCAAGCGTAAAGCCAGCGGCTTACCTCTCATTAAGTGCCAGTCAAGTGCATTTAAGGATGCTGCACGGACTTTTATCAACACTTCATTTTCTTTGGGGGTAGGTTTTTCTACTTCCTTTAATTCAAGAACATCTGGTGATCCGTATTTTGTGTTTAGAACTGCCTTCATAAGTACCCTCAAAATCTATTTGAGTTAATTCATTTCCAATATTGTTAATAACATTTAATAATACAAAACATAATTTTTGGTTAATGCCCAAGTCTATGTAACATAAGAATCGAATGCTCAAGAATTTGTGTAATCTCACCTAAATAATCTTGAACTGCCTTAACACTTCCAGGTAGCGTAAAAATCAGAGTTTGATTCTTTACGCCAAATATTGATCTGCTCAAAATTGCTGACGGCAGTTTTTCGAAATATTTCAATCGAATCTGATCCATAATTCCGGGTACAAGTTTATCGACAAATTTTTCAACAACGTCGGGAGTTATGTCGCTCGGACCGATTCCGGTTCCGCCAGTTGTAAAAATAATATCAATATTATCATCAACTGATTTTTGTAATTCGTCTCTCAATTTTTTTTCGTCATCAGGAATTAATGAATAGTAAAATTCCGTATGCCAGCGTTTATCCCCAAAAAATTCTTCTAACAATTCTTTTATTTTAGGTCCGCTTCTGTCTTCATATTCTCCCGCGCTTGCTCTATCGCTAAGTGTAATCACTTTTATTTTCAATGGTCTCGGATGATATTCGATCCTATCACCTTTATTGATAATCCCGCTTTTGATAACACGTGTGAATATCCCGGATTTAGGCATAACACATTTTCCTACTTCAACAAAAATCGCGCAGCCATCGCCGTGGCACATTTTTCCAATCTGACTCAGTTCCAGTTCAACTTCACCTATTTTGAAGCGATCGAGAATGCTGACTTTCTTAAAATCAATTCCACGTGTTGTGATATTTTCGGCAAATTCTCCCGGTAGGAATTCTCTTTTATCCGCATCCAATAACGAAAATTTTTCAATATCCTCTTGTGCGAGCAGGCTAACTTGTCTGTGCCATTTGCCTGAATGAGCATCACCAACAATTCCCCTTTCATTAATTTCGACTCTTTCCCTTGGAGTTTTAATTGTCCCTTTCTCTTGGGAGATGTTCAGTGAGACTATGAATATATCTGTATCGTTGTTCATCTTTTTCCTTTGTAATAGTGCCATCCCATTTAATCTAAAAACCTCTGTGCCTCAGCGTCTTGCGGTGAAGAGAAAACCACGGAGGCACAGAGACGCAGAAAAAACTAACCTCCGAGAAATAAGCTAAATTACCGGGGCTAAATTTCATCATCACTTTTTATTTTTTCAATTAACCTTACCCCCTCAATCGTCATCTTCTTATCAACCGCTTTGCACATATCATAAACAGTAAGCAATGCTACTGATGCTGCAGTAAGTGCTTCCATCTCAATACCGGTTTGACCGACGCATTTTGCAAAACTTTTAACGCGAACACCTTTCTCATTTATCTCGCATTTTACATCAAGCTTTGTTATTTGCAGAGGATGACAAAGCGGAATCAGTTCCGATGTTTTTTTGCCCCCCTGTATTCCGGCAATCTCTGCAACTGTCAGCACATCTCCCTTCATCATTTTATTTTTTTTGATGAGCGCAATTGTTCCGGGTTGAAGACGAATAAAACCTTCCGCGCTGGCACTTCGATATTGATTTTTCTTGCCTGTAACATCAACCATATCGGAGCGTCCTTTAGAATCAACATGCGATAACTTTTTCATTCATCCTCCGATATTATAAAACTTGTGAGAAGTGCTGTTGAGTCCGCATTCCGGTTTTTGTTCCAGAGCAAATTGAACGGCTTTAATGTAATCTGTCTTTCTAATGTTTACAGAGATGTCGCTGAATAAACATGGTTTCAAAAAACCATCACTCGTTAAACGCAACCGGTTGCAATTGACACAATCACCACCGCTGCCGCCATGGACAATTCCAAATTCACCTTTCTCAATATCCATCTCATCAATGAATCTCGCCGTTAATCCGTTTTCGCCGCAATATTTTTTTACTGCAATGGCATCCGGCTCTTCAATTGATTTTTTAATAACACAATTTATTTTGATTGGAGAAAGTCCCGCATCCATTGCGGCAGTAATTCCATCAAATACTTTTTGAATATCTCCGCCTCTTGTGATCAATCTATATTTTTCCGGATCAATACTATCGAGACTGATATTCACTCTCATTAATCCGGCTTGCTTCAAATCGTGTGCATACTTGGGAAGAAGAATCGCGTTAGTAGTCATGGAAAGATCTTCTATTCCTTTTATCCCAGCGAGCATTCTGACAAGATTTACAGTTCCTTTTCTTGCAAGCGGTTCTCCGCCGGTAATACGAACTTTCGTAATTCCCATTTGAACCGCACACTTAGTAAATTCAGTTATCTCTTCGAAAGAAAGAATTGAACTGTGATCAATCAATTTGATTCCTTCTTCAGGCATGCAGTAAACACATCGAAGATTGCACCGGTCTGTAACGCTGATCCGCAAATAATTTATCTTTCTGTTAAATCTGTCTAACATCAACAATGCTGCCTTCTTTTATCTCATTGATACCGATTGGGATTGAAGTAATTCCATCTGCAAAAGCCAGAGCGTTTATATGAGCCGAGCCGTGATATTCAACCGGTTCTATTTTTCCGTCCGAATTTATTTTTACCGGAATCCATGCCAGCCGTTTATTTTTTTTCCGCTTTATCTCTTTTGCTAACCGCATTTTGAAGATTTTTGTATGATCCTTCAATTCCATCATACCGGCGAGAAATTCTTTAACAAATATTTCGAAACAAATGAAAGAAGAAACCGGATTGCCCGGCATTCCGAAAACAAATTTATCTCCATCTCTGCCAAAAACTGTCGGCTTGCCGGGTTGAATTGCGACCTGATCGAAAAGAATATTAAAACCGTTTTTAATTAGAACTGATGGGACCAA
Source organism: Bacteroidota bacterium (assembly GCA_021801605.1). GTDB lineage: Bacteria > Bacteroidota > Ignavibacteria > Ignavibacteriales > Melioribacteraceae > Fen-1258. The sequence continues at coordinate 7,164 of JAJYXU010000030.1, read as the reverse complement.
ATCGAAATCGCCCATCGAAACACCGCCGGTTATAATTATCAGATCATTTTCTTCTTTAGCTTTAATGATGGTTTTACCGATCTCATCTTCAGTATCGAGTGCTATTCCATAATAATTCGGTTCACATCCGAACTGAAGAGATTGGGCTATCAACTGATATGAATTTGTATTTCTGATCTGCGATTTTTTAGGAATTAAATTCGGTTCAACAATTTCATCTCCGGTTGCGATGATACCGATTCTTGGTTTTTTGCTGACTAATGGATTGACATGCCCGCATAAAGCAAGCGATGCAATTTCCTTTGCACTAATTCTTGTCCCGCTTGAGACTAATTTTTGTCCAAGAACAACATCTTCACCAATTACACAAATATTGTTCGAAGTTTTTTCGCCTTTAAATTTTATTTTATTTCCTGGAAGTTCTTCGATCTCTTCAATGATTATCACACAATCTGAACCTTCCGGCATCATTGCGCCGGTCATAATTTTAGAGCATTCATTTTCCCCGATCTTCTTTTGCGGTTGATATCCCGCCTGGATTATCTCAACCACATCAAGCTCGTTGGATAGATCTTCTCTACGACAAGCGTAACCATCCATCGCTGACTTGTCGAAAGGGGGCATGTCAATATCGGAAATGATCTCCTCCCGTAAAATCCGGTTTATACTCTCTTTGAAATCAACTTTTTCTGAACCAAGCATTAGCTGGTTCGCTTTTATAATCTCAATTGCTTTTTCAAATTTTATCATCTTTTCGTTTTCCTTAATTGTAGATCTTGCAAGATGACGCTTTAAAATTTATCCAAACTTCTTTACCGATTTTAAGTTCAAGCGAATTCATTGCATCAATAGAGATTAGAGAGATTAATTCGCAGCCGATATCGACTGTAACTTCAATCCCAATTTTAGCGCGTGCAATATCGGTAATTTTACCTTTGAAATGGTTACGCGCGCTCCCGCTCTCAACAGAATTGGAAATGCTAATCTCATCCGGTTGAATAAGTAAGAACGCCTCACCATCACCTGCATCAGTCAAAGAAAATATTTTAATTCCGTCTATAGAAAATTCTTTAAGGTCACTCTCTCTTAGCGCTTTCAATTCGCCCCGCAGAAAATTTTTTATTCCTATAAACTGAGCCACAAATTCAGATTTTGGATGCTTAAATATTTCTTCCGGAGATGCGACATGAACAATCTCTCCCTTTTCCATAATCCCAATTTTGTTCGCAAGAGATACGGCTTCTTCATAATCGTGAGTTACGTGAATAATTGTGATTCCGTTTCGATTTAGTTTTCTCAACAACACGCGTAATTCATTTTTAGATTTAGAGTCGAGTGACGAGAGCGGCTCATCCAACAAAAAAATATCATTTCCCGAAGCCAAACTTCTTGCAAGTGCAACGCGTTGATACTCTCCGCCGGAAAGAGTCTCGGGGATTCGTTCAAGTTTATCCGCTATTCCTGTTTGTTCCGCTGCAGTCAAAACTTTTTCTTTAATATTTTTTTCTTTTCTGCTGTGAAGCGGGTAAGCTATATTTTCAAAAACCGTGAGATGGGGAAATAGATCTGCGTCTTGATAAACTATACTGATGTTTCGCCTCTGAATTTTTTCATCAGATATTTTTCTTCCGCGCAGTATTATTTCACCGGAACTTATTTTCGTTAATCCTGCAATTGATTCAAGCAGTAAACTTTTCCCAACACCGGAAATTCCGAGGATCACAAAGTAATCCCCTTTATCAACTCTGAAATTGATATTCTTCAATTCAAAATTGCCGGCTTTCAACGATATGTTATCAACGACAAGCATTTAATTCTTTTTCTTAATCAATCTAAGTGTTACAAAAATTATTAAACAAACCGTAACAAATACAACTGCTACCGGTACCGAATATTTTAATCCATAGGAAGTGAAGCGTTCAAAAATTAAGACCGGTGCGGTTTTCGGATTATATGCAATTATTATTACCGCTCCGAACTCGCTCATACCACGCGCCCACATTAAAATAAATCCGGATAAAATTGAGCGCCAGGCAAGCGGAAGTGATATTGTAAAAAAAACTCTGGTTGGAGATGCGTCCAAAGTTAATGCAATTTTTTCAAGACGTTCTGGAACTGCGGCAAATCCATCCCTCGCCGCGTTAATCAAAAACGGAATACTGACGAACGCCATTGCTAAAATTATTCCTGCCGGATTACCGACAAATTTTATTCCGAATAATTCCCCTGCTCTTCCAAGAAAACTATCGCGTGTTATTATTCCCAATACTGCAATACCAGCGGCTGAATGTGGAATGATAATTGGAATATCAACAATTCCATTCACTAGACTCTTAAACGGAAAGTTTTTTCGCGCGAGAAGATACGCGAGAGGAATTGCAAAAAATGAAAATAATATTGTTCCCGCCATTGAAGTCCATAAACTTAGCCAAACGCTTGCCTGAACTTCTTCGCTCCCCACCGCATTATGGACTGAATTAAATGATGTATTAAGATACATTCCCGCCAACGGTGCAATGATGAAAAGTAATAACACTCCGCCCAGAAAAGTGAAGACTAAATTAAGCAGCGATTTATTTTGGAAATATCTTTTCATTAAATGTTATTTCTTCTTCACTGCATATTTTTTTAGATCGTCCGGCAGTTTATTGTAAGCGTCGCACATGGATGGAATAACGGTCGGCTGTCCAAGTTCTTGCATCACTCTCAAACCCTTTTCTTTATTCATAAGGTAATGAATGAATTTTTTTGCCAGCGCCGGGTTGGGTGAATTTTTAGGAATCGTAATACCGTAAACCATTGATGAACCTACTTGAGAAATTTTTTCTCCCGGTTTTTTTCCGTTGAGTTCTACCGAAACCTGTTTGTAATAATCCTCAAGTTCGGCTTTCTTCAGATTTATTTTATCGGGCAATATTAGAAATTTCAATCCATGCTGTTCTGCAACAGATCTGTAAAGGAAGATGTAATCAAGTTCTCCCTCTTCAAGAAGTGCAAGAAGGTCAACTTCCTTAGGGCGAATGTATTCCTGATTTTTTTTGATCAGCTTTTCTGCCAATCCTTTTTTGTTGTAGAAAATTTCTGCGAGTTTCATTGTTAATATAGTTCTATAACCGCACGGATCGGCATTGGGATCAGCCCGTCCAACTGAAATATTTTTATCCAGCAAAACCTCAAACCATTTTTTTTGATTAATCTCTTTAGCTCTGCGCGATTTCTCTGTGTAAACGATTGCCATTTCATTTGTCGCAAATTTCAAATTCCAATCCGTGAACTCTGGAACCAGAAGTTGATCGATCACCATGTAATCCGCAGAAGCAAAAATATCGCACGGTTTTTTCAATTCAGAAATTTTTCTTGCGCATTCACGGCTTCCAGCAATTTCTTTTAATACTTCAACACCGGGGTTTTCTTTCTTGAACCCGTCAATAATTTTTTCGAAGGGAACTGTCAAACTTCCCGCATGGAAAACTGTAAGTTGGTTTGCGCTCTGAGCATTAATCAAATTGACAAACAGAATTGTCAGAATGACCGATTTTAGAACTGAAACAAGTTTCATTATAAATACCTCTGAATTTTAGTGTGCAAAGTCTAATAATTATTAACCTTTCATTCAACTTATTGGGCTTGTTTATTTACTGCTCATAGGATTTTTAGGTGGCAAAAGAAAAATGATAAATCCCAAAACAAATTTAGAATTGATAACCTGCCCGCCGAGCGTGTTGCACAACGCAAATTCTGTAAAACACAACCTTCGAGATTGACTTATTGTTGGTGGTATTACAACCTCGAAGGTTGCTTACCGACTTCTGCAACAGACTCTGCCGGCAAGGTTGCCAATTGAGATTTTTAATTTGAATGAATTGATTGAAAGATTGATGAAAAAAAGAAGCCACTCTTATAACAACACAGAATGGCTTCTAAAGATGGACTGATAATTATTTCACAAGCTGCATTTTCTTTGTTAGTTGATAATTGCCCGCCGTAAGTTTGTAAACATACGTTCCGCTTGAAAGTTTTGATGCGTCAAATTCAACTTCGAACTTACCGGCAGGTTTGTTCTCATTCACCAATGTTGCAACTTCTTTACCAAGCATATCAAATACTTTTATTGTAACAAAACCATTCTCCGGAAGTTGATAATTGATTATTGTCGTCGGGTTAAATGGATTTGGATAGTTTATGATTGAGTATTCTGTTGGAATTTCCGTTGGACTCTCTCCCGCAACCTTCCAGATTATTAAGCCAAATGCCATTGACTGAAAATAGACGTCCGATTCTACGGCATTATTTTGACTGTCAGAATATACCGGTCGAACATCATAAAATAATCTATCATCAGCGGGATCATTTGTAACTGTATATTCATAATCTGTATAGGAAGTTGAATATCTGCTCGTATAAGAAGTTAAAAATGTTTCCGGACCAACCACACCGTCAACTTTTACTTTCCTATAAATATTATAACCGGTTACATTTGCATTAGGATGCACATTCCAGGTAATCGTTACATTTTGTCCAACCTGTGAGTTGCTTGATAAATTTCTGTTATTAACATTTGGTTTAGCTGTGTACCATGCAACATAAGTTGCGTTTGTAGAAACAGTAATACTATTTGAAACTATAACTCCATCTTTTTTCCAATATAGAAACGTATAGTCTACATCATTATAGGTAGTGTTTGAGGCAGTGGCAGTAAAAGTATTATCTGATCGTTTGTATAAAGTTGCGTCAGTAGAATAATTGTTCCCGTCTGCAGTAAATGGTTTGCCGTTTGTTTGAAATGTTAACTGGCATTCTTTATCAAACTGTGCTTCATAAAAATAATTACCAGAAGAACCAAGATTTTGATTAACCAATGTATTTCCATTCGACCAAATTTTCCAAAGCATTTTATAACCATCGGAGGCAGTTTGTCCGTCAACGGCAGTCAATTCATGCGGAAATGTCGGAGTTGTCCTCGAAACTGTTTCTCCGCTAAGAGGAATGTTTGAATGCCATTCATTATTAATATACATCCCGCCCACCGGCAAAATTATTTTTCAATGTAATTGAGTAATTAATCCATACACCTGATGCTACTACCGAGTAATTGCCGCTTGTACTTATTGAACCACCCTGTGTATAATAAAATGCTTCATCGGCATATCCCACATTTTGAATCCTAACAAATTGATTACCTATTACAACAACGTATTCATCATAATAAGGTATTGTAAATGTTGCATCCTCTTGATCCGGTTCTACACCCTCCATATTGGCAATTGCATTCCATGAGCCACTCCCCCAATTTCCATAATCTAGAGAGGTACCGCCACCGCATCCAATAAGTTTTTTCCCCACAGAATCAAAATAGTAAACCGAGATGCTTTCGTTTATGAATGCATCTTGATAATTTTTAATTGAAAACTGCCATTCCCATTTCATCAAAGGGGGGTTTGCTTTTACTGCAGAACAGGTAAGTAATAAAATAATTGCCAGTAAAATAAATTTGATAACTCGCATAATATTTCTCCTTTTTTTTACCAATATTACAGAAGCAAATAAAAGACCGTACCAACGGAGTTAGGTGAAGCAGCCTAATATTTTATTTGCTTATAAGGGCAGTGTTGGCGCACTGCCCGTTAATTAATTAGTTTTTTACTTACAACTTTTTACCGCTGTTTTTACTTCAACCCTCCAATTTATTTTCCTCTCCACACTATTGTTTTTTGAGGCCATGTACCAGTTGTGTTGCCAAGTAGAAATATTTCATTCCCATCTGTCCATGTATCATAAATATGCACATCTCCATTTGGTGAAAAGAATTTTGTTATTTGCTGCCACGAAGCTCCGTCATTAAACCATACCATTCCGTAAACACCAACTGCTATCTTGTAATTATCACTTAAAGCAAAAACATTTTGCATAGTATAATTTATTGGTATAATATGAATCCATTTATTATCAATCAGTTCCCAAACACCAAAATCACCAAATGAATAAATCCTTCCTTCTTTTCCTAAACTTAAGCCCCAATTACCCCATTTAATTATTGATTGCGGATTTTTTATCTCCATTGAATCCAATACCGTCCAGTTTTTCATTGTGCCTTTTACAAAAAAAAGTATATATCTGTGCCCTTGCATATCATAAGAAGTTACATTTAAGTATGCCGAATTATCTTTTACAACCAATCCATTAATGAAATATTCAGCACCCTGAGGTACATTTAGTTTAGGTATATCTTTTTCCCAGGCGGAACCATTGTAACGCAAAACAACGGCGCTATCACATCCAACCCAAACATCATTAATTTTGTTCGCACATAAACTTATTGGACGTACTTGAAGATTAAGATTATGCTCTTTCCATTTTGTGCCGTCCCAATTTATTATCAAATCTTTTCTTGTATATGCTCTTCTATCTCCAACCATCCATATATTATTGGGCGCCAGGCCCGCTACTTTGTTATAGGAATTAGGACTAACAGGAATATCCTTATCCATAGGATCAACCATTTTCCAGGTCTTTCCATCAAAACGATAAACATTGCCTATGCTTCTATCATTATGCCCAGCAATCCAAACATCATTAGGAGAGCTCGCCCACATAGATGTCATTAATGTTTGCATGCTTCCTTCATAGGCAATTGTGTCGGCTGTCCATGTCATTTCGAATGGATTTTTAGGTAGCTTGTTTAGATTTGTGCCTTGATCGTTGCAAGAAACAAGAAATGTAAAAAAAGAAAGAAGTGTTATTGCTTTCCTGCCTAGCGTCAAGGCTGGTAAGAAGGGTTTCATTCTCTCTCCAAAATTAGTCATTTAATAGCTACTTCAAATTTCTACTGATTAAATAACTTTTTTTTTTGGAGAGAGTCAAATCTTTTTAAATGCTCTAAAAAAGAATGCCATTTTTTCGTCGCTTGTCTGCACGAAGCAATCCTGTCTTAAACATTTACTCCCGCGTTGGGTTTCAATTTCCCCTTTCTTATATTTTAAAAGACTTTTATAGCTTTTTATAAATATTTAACAACTTGGAGAACTTCTAATGGAAGTCCTTGAAATTTTGGAACAACGCAAACTTGTCACGGAGTTTCAATACAATATATCACCCATGGTTAAGGGGTACTCGGATAAAACAGTTCATATCAATCTCACAGACAATCGGATAAAAATTAAAGAT
>JAJYXU010000050.1 GCA_021801605.1 Bacteroidota bacterium | reverse complement strand
AAAACGCTAGGAATAAAGTTATAGATGCAATTCTACATGGCAAAGCAATCAGGATAGGAAATGAATTTCCGGCGGGGTTAAAAGAAAAGCGAGTTATTAAATGTAAATGCTGCGGTTCGCTAAGAAAAGAAATTTCAACGAATAAAAACGAACCTTGCCATAAGTGCAAAAGAATAAATAAGAAGAATTAAAATGAAACTTGCAGTACCCACCACACAAGAAAACCAGGTTGATGCTCACTTTGGACATTGTGAATTTTTTACCGTGTTCGCTATTGAAGATGGAGAAATTAAAAACTCACAGATTGTAGAATCATCGCAAGGTTGCGGATGTAAATCCAACATTGCCTCTGTTCTGCGAGAAATGGGTGTTAAAGTTATGCTTGTCGGTAACATGGGCGGCGGCGCTGTTAATATTTTAAATCATCACGGGATAGATGTTTTTAGAGGATGCGATGGTGGCGCGGATGCTCTTATTCAAGAGTTTGTCAAGGAAGAACTTATAGATGTTTTTAGAGGATGCGATGGTGGCGCGGATGCTCTTATTCAAGAGTTTGTCAAGGAAGAACTTGTAGATTCAGGTGAATCTTGTCATCAGCACGAAGGTCGTCATCATGATGATGGGCATTAATGCGGGCATAATAATTAGAATGACGAAGTCGTCTCAAAAGTAATTTTACAAAATTATAATCCGTGAAAATCCGTTTACCCTGTGGAATAGTATTTGTGTTTTTGAAACAATATGATTCTTAATTTATTCCACGGGGTGAATCTGTTTTATCCACGGGCTATTTTTTAATAAAACATTACTTTTGAGACGGTCTCTAATCTAAAACAGTCAACCTATTTTAGGATGACTCAAGCATATAATTGGATTACATTTCGACGACTGCAAGAACATCAGTGCGTTGAAGAATTTTTAAAGTGGCTCCGTTCACCTCAACTTCTTCTCCACCATATTTTGCGAAAAGAACATTGTCACCTTCCTTAATTTTTTCACGCAAATCTTCATCGGTTCCAACCGCAATAACTTTTCCCATTCGTGGTTTCTCTTTAGCGGTATCGGGAATGTAAAGTCCGGAAGATGTTTTTGTTTCTTCTTCAATTGGTTCAACAAGTAAACGATCATCAAGAGGTTTGATCTTCATTTTTGTTTTACTCCTTATCTTATATTTAACATGGAATTAATTTTGGGAACATCGAAACCAATAATGGGACGGTTATTGATTAATATCACCGGAACACCCATCTGACCTGTTCTTCTCTGCATATCTGCAGCGGCTCTTTGATCCCGTGATACATCCACTTCCGTAAAGCGGACATTCTTTTCTCTAAAATATCTTTTTGCATGATTACAAAAACTGCATGTTGGAGTTGTAAAAAGTATCACCTTTGGTTGGACGGCAGTATCCATATTTTTCTCAATTTTTATTTTATTAGATGAAAATCTTTCTAAAAGGATTCATTTCTTATATCGCCCTCATATAAAAACCCGACTTGAATCGTTCCCGATTTAATATCATCAAATACACAGAAGAAACTATTAACAAGGAGAAAAAAATGCTTAATACAAATCTTACACACGTACTCTCGGAACAAGAACACGCAAAACTTTTACAAGAGAATGAAAACGTAATGATCTGCTGCGGAAGAATGGGACCAATGTGCATTCCCGTCTACGAAGTTATGGAAGAACTTGAAGGTGAATACACTAAAGTGAAATTTGTCGATATGGAATTCGACACTGCCGATGCAAAGGTAATCCGCAATCTGCCGCAAGTCCGCGGCTTTCAAGGAATTCCTTTTGTTATCTATTATAAGAATGGAAAAGTTGTGAAAGCAACAAGCAGTATTCAAAATAGAGAGCAAGTAACTGCAATTCTTGACGAAAAATTTGGTAAGTAAATTATCGCACGGTTGTCTTAAAAATCTTTAGGGTCATTTCGAGCGAAGACGAGAAATGGAATAGCCCGATCTCACCTCGACTCCGCTCGGTGTGACAGAAAAATCATTCTTGAGACAACCTCTTTTTTAATTAGAGGAAAAAATGGAAAATCATTTTGATTTAATTGTTGTTGGCGCGGGCGCCGCCGGTTTAACTGCCGGAATTTATTTATCGCGTGCAAAAGTAAGCACTCTTATTCTCAATGAAGGAGCCGTTGGCGGACAGATGGTTTTAACTCATGAGATTGCAAATTATCCCGGTGTTGAAAGTATCAGCGGGTATCAGCTTGCGCGTAATATGAAGACTCAAGCGCAAAAATTCGGCTGTGTGATCAAATCTAATATTAAAATCACAAACCTTGATCTTGAAGGCGGGACAAAATCAGTCGAAGTAAACAACAAGGAAGTTTATACAGCCCATGCAATCATTTTAGCAACCGGAGGAAAATCAAGAACACTTGGTGTTCCCGGCGAAGACAAATTTAAGGGAAAAGGAATTTCTTACTGCGCAACATGCGACGGAGATTTTTTTCAAGATAAAGAAATTATTGTCGTTGGCGGCGGAAACTCTGCTCTGGAAGAAGCCGTCTCTCTTACAAAATACGCATCAAAAGTAACCATCATTCATCAGTTCGATAATTTCCAGGCACTTGAACATTATGTTGAAGAGGCAAAGAATAATTCTAAGATCAATTTCATAATGGAATCTAAAATCATTGAATTTGCCGGTGATGAAAGTCTGAAGAAAGTCCGCATACAGAATCAGGCAACACAAGAAATTACAGAAATGATCGTTGACGGCGTTTTCATTTTCATCGGCTATGTTCCAAATACGGAAAAGATAGGCGGTAAAGTTGCTCTTAATAATTACGGTGAAATTATTGTTGATAAAAATATGGCAACGAACATTGCGGGCATTTACGCTGCCGGAGATTCGATTGCCAAACGGTATAGGCAGGTTACAACTGCTGTTGCAGACGGAACGATCGCAGCTCTAAGTGCTTCGGAGTATATAAATAATATTAAGAAAGAACTGCACTTAGTCTCTACAAATTAAAGACACATTCCAAAGAATTGTCTTAAAAGACTCTAAAGGGTATCTCTAAAAACTATTATTTAAAAAATAGAACACCGATTTACCCCGTGGAATAAAGTGAAATTTGAATTCTTATTGAATATTGATAATACTATTCCACGGGGTAAACGGATTTTCGTAGATTAGCTTTTGAAGTTATTAGAGATACCCTAAAGTCATTTCGAGCGAAGTCGAGAAATGAGCTTACTTGTTTTGGTCACACTTCGACTCCGCTCAGTGTGACAGTGCCTCAAGAAATTTATTCGACTATACATTGAAAGGTTTTTATTATGGATACGAGCAGGAAAATAAGAATTGGTATTGGCGCTGTAATTATTATTGCCGGATTAATTTCTCAATCCGGATGGTGGTTCGTTGGAATCATTCCATTGTTTACCGGAATATTTAATACTTGTCCCGGTGGATCATGTGAGGTTCCCGCACCAAAAGTTAAACCGCCAGAAATTAAGAAAGAGATTGAATAATTATTCATGCGGTTCTGCCCACAAAGGAACAGTCTGAATCCATTTTCATGCATTTGAACTTCTTGCACCCGATTCCGGTTTTGTTGTAAATTGTGTCCAATCATTACGGCTAAAACAAAAAGAGAAAGAGGCAACAATGAAATTCACACGTAAAGAATTCCTAAAAGCTTCCTCGCTTATCGCCGGCGGCATGATTCTGCCCGGTTCAAATAATTTCGGAAAGATATTCCAGCAATCAATCGGCAATTTTAAAAACCTGCGCAACAATCTCGGAATTTACACGGAACGGGGCGGAACGATTGGCTGGTATGTTTCCGATGACGCGGTGGTTGTAGTTGACTCTCAATACCCCGATACTGCAAAAAATATGTTGACCGGTTTACAAAAGAAAACTTCGCGCAAAATTGATCTTCTCTTTAACACCCATCATCACGTTGATCATACCAGCGGCAATATTTATCTAAAAGATTTTTCAGAGAGGATTATCGCTCAAGAAAACTGCAAAGCACTACAGGAAAAATCATACGGTAATGATCCAGCCAAACCGCAGGCATATCCGACCGCAACTTTTAAGAAAGAGTGGACTCAAGAAATTGGAAAAGAGACTGTCTCGGCTAAATTTTTCGGTGCTGCACACACCGGCGGAGATTCTGTTGTTCATTTTCAGAAAGCAAATGTTGCGCATGTCGGCGATCTGGTTTTCAACCGCACTTATCCATTCATCGATTCAAACGGGGGCGGCTCGGTTGCCAATTGGCCTGTAGTTCTGGAAAGGGTTATTGATTATTATCCCAAAGACACCACTTTCATATTCGGTCACGGTGCATCGGATGATCTCGTTACCGGTTCGTTAACGGATGTGATTGCCATGAAAGATTATATTTCAGCGCTGGTTGAATTTGTTTCGAATGAAATAAAAAACGGAAAAACCAAAGAGCAGATTGCATCGGCAAATGAAATTCCCGGCTTCGGCGGTCTTAAAGAGCGCTGGGCAGGCGCGCGCAAAATGAATCTTGAAAAAACTTTTGATGAACTGAATTCAAAACAAAGCAAAAGCAATTGACCCTTGAAGATTACAATAGCACGCCGATGAACACTGATCAAGCAGATCCGCACAGATCAAAATCTGTGTAAATCTTTTGAATCCGCGTTATCTGTGTGCTATTAGATATTTCACCACGCCTAACAAGGTGACCGAGAATTTCTTTCGACGACCATATATTTGGTGAAAATTTTAGAGCGCTTTTTTCTTCGCCAATGCTTCTCAGTTTAGCTTCGGATGATTCTATTAAGTTTTTAAACTCATCTATAAATTTTTTCATATCAAGCTCAAAAATATGTTTTGCAGTTAACCGTTTCCCGTTAATCTCTTCAATTGATTCCGAAAAGAATCAGGCAGCGGCGCTTCAACAGAAATTGTTTTTTCCCCCGGAAGGAGAAACTCAAGCCGTTTTGCATGAAGCATTATACGTGAAAATTTTTCTTGAATTATTTTATCTCCGTATCGTACATCGCCGACTATGGGGTAACCAATACTGTAGAGATGCACGCGTAGTTGATGCCGGCGTCCCGTTGACGGATTTAATTCAAGCATGGTATAATCGCGGAACCGTTCGGTAACATGAAATCTCGTTTCACTTGGCTTCCCTTTCCTGTCGTCAATTCCCATGCGTCCCGAGCCAAATTCTCTAATTGGTTTTTTTATTACACCATCATTTTCTTTAACAACGCCGTGAACAAGAGCCGTATAATACTTCTTTACTTTTCTTTCGGCGAATTGATCGTTGATAAATTTATGCGTGCGCGGATTTTTGGCAAACAGAATTACGCCGCTAACTTCTTTATCGAGTCTGTGAACTATAAAAAGTTTCTGGTTCAACTTCTTTTCCAGAAGAGAATGAAGAGAGTCTATTGTTGTATCATTTTCGGTAATAGATGCAATGCCTTCGGGCTTACTAACAGTTATTACATTATCGTCTTCGAACAAAATTTCATATTTCATCGTCGTTCCTGTTTTATCCCGTACTAAACTATCTCAAGACAATAAACCGGCTTCGAATCTAACGTTGTCTTGACAAATCCGATGCGCCGGAGATATTGTTCATGCTTTTTATTTCCCGGTTCACTGTAGATCTTTTTCACTTTCCGTCTTTCAAATATTTTAGGAAAAACATATTTCCCTACTTTAAAATCCCGGTAACCCGGAATCGCATAATCCAGATTCACGAAGAGATGGTCCTTATCGTGGTATTCCGCGCAAACAAGTCCGGCGGGAACGGTATCTCTGAGCACAAACAATATAATCCAATGTTCGCCCGGTTCAAAAGAAAAAGTTGGTATAAATTTTTTTATCTCTTCCGCATGAAATTCTATAAAATACTTGAGGTATTCGGAATCATGTTGAACCTCAAGCACGCGAAAATATTCCTTCGTTGAAAAGATTTCGATGATGTAGTAAATATCCACAAGCGCTATAAATCCGTTAAGAAAGCCAACCGGTAGAGCGCCGATTATAAATCCATATGTTGAAAAAACTACCGCTCCGATTAAATTTATTATTCTGAGTTTTACAATAGAACTCATCATTAAAGAAACCGCGACCAGCACCGAGCCGGTGTAACCAAGGATTTCAATTGTATTCATGTGCTGTTAACTTTCTCCGTTCTTAAATGTTAATTACACTTTTACAGACGATGATTTAAATATCACCTTAAGATTCATTTTTTGACTTCGACTTCACATTAACCTTTCGCTGAACTATTTTATAATTGTAATAGAGCCGTCGTCAAGATCGTAACGCGCGCCAATAATTTCTACTTTTTTCTCAGATACCAATTCTTTCAGAATCGGTTCGTTCGATTTTAATTTTCCCACAATTGCTCTAATATTAGCGAGAACGGAATTATCCAGCAAATCACCTTTCTCTTTTTTTGCTTCTTCTACTGCGGGATGAATTGCTTTAACTAAACTTCCAATATGTCCCGGCGCCTCGCCGCCTTTAACTGCTGCTTCAACGGCGCCGCACCGTTCATGTCCTAATACAACTATTAGATGAACTCCAAGATGTTCAACAGCGTATTCAATGCTTCCCAACCCAATATCATCAACAAGATTTCCAGCCGAACGGATTACAAAAAGATCTCCAAGACCCTGATCAAAAATAATTTCCGGAGGAACGCGCGAATCCGAACACGTAAGTATTACGGCAAAGGGATTTTGACCTTTGGCTGTTTCTTTTATTCTTTCCGTAGATTGATTAGGATGACTCAATTTTGATTCGGCAAACCGTTTATTGCCGTCGGTTAATTGAGTTAATAATTTATTTACATCCGTCGGAGTTTGGTGTTGAGCATAAAGATTTAAACCGAGTTGTGTAACCGTAATCAAAAAAAGAACTAATCCATTTTTTTTCATTTGCTGCTCCTTACTGAATTGATAAAAATATTTCAGCTATGAATTGATTGATATTCCTCAATCATTTTATCCATCGTGCTATCCAGCTCACGGTTTACAATTTGATTCTTTTTATGCGAATACCATTCAATAATTTCCTGCACACCTTCAGAATATGGAATCGCCGCTTTGAAATCCGGAACAATCTTTTTGATCTTGGTGTTATCAAAAACCGCATCATAACCTTTATCACCAAATAAATTATAGCCCCACTCCGCATCATACTTTGAAATAAATTCCGCCGACAGATAAGTAATATTCAAATCATATCCCGCTTTTTGCGCTATTGTTTCCGCAATCTGATTCCACGTTAATATTTCATCGGATGTTATATGATAAGCTTCTCCGAATTAATTTTAACTATTGGTTGTAAGATAATAGACAAAATATTAATGTGCAGAAAAAGAATTTAGTCTGTAGCAAAAATCTTATTTTTCAGTAACTAAAATATTATACATATGAACAGTTCAATAAATCATCCGACAATAAGTACAGAAGGAATTATCCGCCCAACCCGGCTTGAGATTGATTTAAAAATTCTTGCCGAGAATTACCAACAAATTAAAAAACATGTAGCACATGCCAAAATGATGCCGATTCTCAAAGCAAATGGATACGGACATGGACTTGTACGTGTTGCTCAATTGATGCAGGAACTGGGAGCGGATTATCTCGGCGTTGCCGTTCTTGAAGAGGGAATTCTTTTGCGTGAGCAAGGAATTAAAATACCAATACTCGTTCTTGGCGGAATCTGGGGAAATCAAATTCCGCATTTCTTAAAACATAATTTAACAATCACTGCATCCTCAATTGAAAAATTGAATCAAATAGATGAGATTGCCGTGCAGATGAAATTAAAAGCGAAAGTTCATCTTAAGATTGATACTGGATTGGAGCGGATCGGAGTTCATTACTATTCTGCTGAAAAACTTCTCGATGCAACATTGAAATGCAGGAGTCTCAAGGTCGAAGGGATTTTTTCTCATTTCGCGAATTCAGATAATCTTGAATTGAGCTATACTCATCTTCAGCTTGAACGGTTTCTGGAAGTGTTACGATTTTATGAAAAACATTCTCTTCAATTACCGATCCGGCACATTTCAAAATCCGGTTCTATACTTCAGATGCCGGAAGCGAATCTTGATATGGTGCGTCCCGGACTACTGCTTTACGGAGTTTATCCTTCACAAGAAATTCCGCACACAGTAAAAGTCAAACCCGCGTCAACGTGGAAATCTCTCGTCGTTTATTTTAAGGTGATCAAAGCTAATAATCCGGTCGGATACGGATTAACGTGGCAATCAGACCACGATGTGCGTGCAGTGACCGTGCCTGTTGGTTATGGCGATGGATATTTTAGAAGTATGTCTCACAATGCACAAGTGTTGCTAAGGGGTAAGCGTTACCCTGTTGTTGGAACAATCTCCATGGACCAAATAGTTGTGAACATTGAATCTGATTCTTCATATAACGGTGATGAGATTATTCTATTTGGAAGCGACGGTAAAAATAAAATTACAGTTGAAGAACTTGCCGAGTGGGCAGGAACAATTCCTTATGAGATTCTAACAAATATCAATACGCGCGTACCGAGAGTTTATTTAAAATAACCACTCCCATAATTATGCGCTTTCTTTAAATTCGCTATCAATCCGTTCTTTCAAAAATCTTAATTCTTCATTGTAAATCTTTTTTTTCTTCTTGAGACTTCTGAAATAAGATTATACAGAGTGGTAAAATTTTTAATAGCACACTGATGACGCGGATTTGACGGATTTTCACGGATTTTGATCTGCGTAAATTCGTTGAATCAGTGTTCGTCTGCGTGCCATTAATAATTTCTCAGAGCTCTCTCTACAAAATATTGTCTGCTGGTTTTAAAGTGTAGAGGCACAAAGAACGTTGGGAACTTTGATGGTTGGGCAATGTGGGTTTTGGTGGTATGCTTAAAACAATCTACTCAATCAATTTCCACTGCGACAGAAAAAATAGCAAGCAAACGTTGTTCTAATGCTGCGATCCCTTCTTTAATTTTTTCTCTTGTTGCTTCAGATTCCTCCAAGATATTAGGAACCATTTTTTTATAGTAGTTGATGCCTTCTAAAAGATTTGCAGCGAATAGATTATAAAACTCTTCATCTTTAGCTGAAACCTCGCTTCCATTTTCTTCCATCTTTTTCTGAAGGTAATTAATATAAAGATCGAGTTCTTTCACAAAAACATTCGGGCGGTTCTTGTGAGTTATTAGATCAATCCTTCCGTAAATATGATCAACCATTTCCTTCAATTTTACGATCTTGGAAAAGTATGCAAGATTCGGTCCCGGGCATACGGATACCGCACGACTCTGTTTGGGAATTTCAATATTATTCACAATTAAAGCGGGAACCGTGAGTCCTTCGCATAAACAAACTTTGTTAACAACTTTATCATATTCCTTTTGATACTCTTCCGGTTCCAATTTTTTGCTTTTCAGATCCGCAATTTTTTTGTTGATGAACGTAATTGAAGCTGTGCATAATGGTTTATCGGAAAAATCTTTATTTGAGACTAAAAATTTCTTAGGGCATGGGCTGCCCGGTTTTCCATTTTCAACTCTTTCCATCTTCTCTAAATCTTTACTGTTACCGCGCAAACTATTGAAAGGAACACCGAGAGGCGAGATATCGCTTAAATATAAATCCTCTTCTTTAGCGGCAGAAAGTTTTTGCAAAGTGTAATCATCAACGTTCATAACTTCCGGAACCAATAGAAAAGGACTTCCCCATCCAACCGATTTAACTCCATAATAGCGAAGGAGAAATTCCTGCTCGGTTGATTTTCCAACACCGCCTTGAACAGTTACATTGTAATTTAGTTTTTCTTCATCAATAGAAATTCCTTTTTTGATCAATGCCAGAAGATAAATTTCCCTAAGCGCATTCATTAATTCTTCTTTTCTATTTTTAAATTCTTCAAGTATCGGTCCTAAGAGCAAGCCATCGGTTGCAAAGGCATGCCCGCCGCAATTCAAACCGGATTCAATTCTAAATTCGGAAATCCATAAACCTTTCTTCGCCAAAAATTTCCCTTGGATAAGAGCAGAGCGGTAATCGCTTACTTTAATTACTATTTTCTTTTTGAAGCGGTAGTTTGCATCCGGATAAAAATCTTTAAACGTTTCCATGTAGCTGTACAATTTAGGATTCATCCCGGCGGAAAAAATAATAGAGCTTTCTAAATCGCTCAGAGCAAATCCTCGTAATGCAGCGTGCGCATCATTAAATTCATTAGATAGGAGTGTTCCATCGGAGTCAAAATTCGCTTTGTCCAACTTCGTCATAATATTTACTTCTATCGAACCAGCGTAGATACTGCTGCGCAATTCATTTTGTAATTTGCTCTGAATATTTTCATCGTTCTCAATCAGCATTTTGTTGTATTTGATTTTAAGGTCGGAAGAATCGGGCAGCATCTCAAAATATTTTGTAATCTCGCTACCCACAGCAAACGGCGAATTCTTTAATTCTTCAAACTGTTCTTTAACCATCCGGTTAATCATATTCAAATATGCTGTTACTCTTTTTGCCCGGGCATCCTTTTCGTTGTCATCAATTGGAATATACGGTCTGCCGGATTTTTCCAGGTAGTGTTTACGTAAACGTTCGAATAATGTGTCATCTACCATCGACATAACAGACGAGATTCCATACTTTGCTACTTTAAGAGGCGCGTCAACAGAAAATGCAACACCGAGAACCGGAATGTGAAATGTATGTCCGTGAGATTTGATCATTTTATTTCCAAATAACTAAGAATATAGTTTGATTATAATTTTTTATTACGAAAGAGATAAAATAGCCGGGCTATCACTATCAATAAACGCTTAGGTTACTTCCATTCGCGTTGATAAAATAGTAATTATATGCGACGCTAACTATGATTGCGCGGTGTGTTGATACTGGTTTTACAAAACTTTTACATTTCTGACCAGGTTAATGCTGCTTATTCATTGAATAAGGCAAGAGATTTTGTGAAGTAGCCCAGTTTTTATTCGGCTGATAATGCATTACAAACTTGAGCTCTCCGCCGTTAATAATTTCTTTGTGAGTAAGATAACACCAGTTAATGCTTTTCCCGTTCAGCAGAACTTTTTCAATTTCGTATCTACACCGAAATGATTTTATAATAGGAAAATTTTGGTTTGTTAATAGACCACGGACAACACAGATGACGCGGTCTATTTCTTTACACGCCTATGTCTTCATTCCACAATGTTGGTTTCTCTTCGATGAATTTTAACATCCTGTTAATGCACGTTTCATCTTGAAGAACTTCCACATTCACTCCGCGAGATTTCAGATGTTCTTCCTCGCCCATGAAAGTTTTGTTTTCACCTATGATCACTTTTGGAATTCCATAAAGAATGATAGCTCCGCTGCACATCGGACAAGGGGAAAGAGTTGTGTATAAAACGCTTTCTTTGTAAACAGAAGCCGGTTGTCTTCCGGCGTTTTCAAGCGCGTCCATTTCGCCGTGAAGAATCGCGCTTCCTTCCTGCACTCTGCGGTTGTGTCCGCGTCCAATTATTTTTCCGTTATGTACAATAACAGAACCAATAGGTATTCCCCCTTCGTCCAGACCATTCTTCGCCTCGTCAATTGCAGCTTGCATGAATTGATCCATATAATCTCCATCTTTAAATTCCCTTTGGGATCTTCACAATTAGTTTTTTGTTTTAATGAACATCCATCGTACTTCCGCCAATGAACTCGCGCAGAACCGAATCTCCCGGTATAGCGGAATCATCTTCCATCGGTTCGATTGCCTCCAGCATCTTGCGTACTCGTGAGGCGCGGATGTACGCATCTTCTCTTAACGGATCGCCCTTATATTTCTTTTCCCACTCTTTGAAATGTTCTAACATCTTCGGTCTATAGATCGAGACTTCGAACGACATTGATGTATTCACTATATAATCAGCTGTTCCGCTGTAAGGAAGAATGTTTCTCTTTTCGGCTGAACGGACATAATGCCAGTGCAAAAGTGTCTGTTCCGGATTGTATGCGCGATGAACTGAATCGCGAAGCATACGTCGTATCAAACGCAAATCGGTCCAGCGGATATATTGACCATCAGGCATTTTCATCTGCAGAAGCGGCTCAAGATACAATTTGAATTTTTGAGCAGCGGGAATCTCGCGACTGAATTCAGGAAATAGTCCGTGTAAACTATCTATTAACAGAACTTCATTTTCATGAAGCTTTAATGGAGTGCGGTTATCAAACCGTTTGCCTTGCTTAAAATCATAATAAGGAATTAAAACTTCTTCTCCCGCAGCAAGACGCTTTAAGTGATCATTGATCAGATCAAGATCCAAAGCTTGCGGGGTTTCAAAATCGTAATCGCCAAATTCATCTTTCGGATGCATTTCCAAATCGAAGAAATAATTATCAACAACAAGCGCTACGAATTTCATTCCCATTTTATTTAACCGTTGTTCGAGCTTCATTGTGGTTGTGGTTTTTCCGGAAGACGAGGGACCGCTGACCATAACCATTCTAAGTTCCGCTGCTCTCTCTTTGATCAGCTCAGCTGCGGTATCAAGCTGTGTTTCATATAACGATTCCGCTTCGTGCACAATTTGCGGAAACTCACCGTTTTTAATTCTTGCGTTTGTTCCTTCAACGGTGTTAAGCCCATGTGCAACCGCCCAATCAAGCGAGCGCCAAACTTTTTTCCATGGAATCAGTTCGTTAGGTTTTGAAAAGTGACGTGAATTTTCTCTTCTTCGTTGTGCAGCCTCTTCTCTGTAGAGAATAAATTCCTTTGCCACTTTGGCGTGTCCGTTTTCAATCAATACTTTTTCAATTATATCTTGAATTTCTTCAACGTGCGGTTTATAACCTTCTTCGAATGTTTGCTCCATTAAAATAACCACTTGCTTTGCAAGCTCGGCAGCTTTTTCTTTATCGCGCCCACCGACAGAAACAGCAGCTCTATAAATTACATTTGCAATTCTATCCGGATTAAAAGGAACTATTGCCCCGCTGCGTTTGATTACAAATTTGAATTTACTCATGCCAACTCCATAGATATTATTGAAATAAAGTTAATGTGTTATTTTATAACTATAAACACACTACTCAAGAGATGAACGCCTTCCGCAAGCGCCATATAAATATCTATCTCATGCCAGTTTCTTGCTGATGGCGCCCCGCGCGCTTAAAAGAAATACCATCATGGATTATTGATCTCAGATAACAGATAAACCGCAAATGACGCAAGCCAATGTTCGCCCTCGTAATTTCCGCTTGCAATATTCGATAAACCCGCCTCGGCATGTTTTTGCGCCGATGAATAAAGAATTTTTTTTAGACGATTATTCCCGGGTAAATTTAGAGATATGCCATACATGCACCACGCCCTACTCAAATTCAAACCGTCAAGATGAACAAGCTTGGGGTCTGTTCTATCGGTTACAACTACAGGCTCAAGAAGATTTTTTGTTCTGCCGATATTGGGTATAAAATGATTAAACCATTTTAGAAAATCAACCGGCTTAAGAATTCTTCTCATTAGATCAGCTTCCATAAGACCGGGCGAAAAGAAATCTTCCCCCCCCCGGTTCCCATTTGGGATCGTAGTCCTTATCATTCATGTAATAAGTAAGAGCTCTTTCCACAAGAAGATTTTCAAATTTGTAATATTGTGCTTTGCGTGCATAGTCTAACGCAAAAGCAATTCCAAATGCTGTGTTGGGGTGAACGCCGGTGCGAATAGGATAGTTTTGTTTAGGAAGAAAATTTATATAACTCTGAACTAAAGCATCTACTAGCGACTGCAAATTCTGATTCCATTTTTTTCCGTCCGCATCATCCCAACCGATTAACTCTTCTTGAAGTTTTAACAGCCACGCCCAGCCGTATGTGCGCTCGAATGATTTTCTGTTCTCTTGATTTAAATACACAACTTCTGTTTTAATATTATCCTCAGTTAAGTTTTCATTAAGAGCTTTTCTAACTGCTTGAGAGATTTCAATATTAGGATATTTTTTCAAAATACGAACCAGCATCCAATGTCCGTGCACGGATGAGTGCCAATCGAAGCATCCGTAAAATGCCGGATGCATTACCGAAGGCGGAAGTACCTCTTTTAGATCATTCATTACATGATCAAGCTTGTTGGGATATTCTTTCTGAACACACTTTAATGCAAGCTTTGCAAAACCGGTAGCAATTTTTTCATTTAAATTATTTTTCATAAATGTACTTTTAGAATTTTGCTGTGAGATAATTTTTGAAGAGAAAAGGATTATTGTAAAGAGTAAAAATGTGTAAATGAATTTTTTCACTTCTCCTCCGGATGAAAAATTTTTAGGACAGATTTTAGGGTATCTCTAAAAACTATTATTTAAAAAATAGAACACTGATAAAACGAATAAAAACGGATTTTCGCAGATTAGCTTTTGAAGTTATTAGAGATACCCTTTAATTAGTGCTGCGCTACTTTTGCACGGTGAATCTTAATTGTTTTCCACACGTTGCCTGTAACATAAGCTTCTTGTTTTAACCACTGTTCATGCAACTCCTCGCGGGAAGGATAATTGCACACAATCATCGAACCGATCATTTTTTCATCATCATCTAAAATAGCAGATGCATAAAGCCACTTGCCTGCATCAAACATTTCCTGCGCATACTTTAAGTGGTTTTCGCGCACAGCCATTCTTCTCTCCAATGCTTTTTCATCCGTGCCATCATAAGCTATAACAATAAACTGCATTATTAACCTCCGTTATTTTTATCCGTTAACCAATTTCATTCCCGATTGGCTTTTTCTTTCTCCTTTAATTTTCTTTGCAAGAGAATTGATTCTGCTAATTTCTTCAGTAGTTAATTTGATCTCTATCGAATGAATATTCTCGACTAAATATTTTTCTCTTTTTGTCCCCGGAATCGGGAAGATATCTTCTCCCTGTTCAATTAACCATGCAAGAGCAAGCTGACTTGCTTTGCATCCTTTCTCTCCGGCAATTTGTTCAAGTTCTTCAACAACTTTTAGATTTGCTTTGAAATTTTCTTCTTCAAACAACGGCACCTTTTTTCTGAAATCGTTATCATCGAAAATTTTTGTGTCTTTTACTTTTCCGGTTAGGAACCCTCTTCCGAGTGGGCTGTACGGGACAATAGCAATATTAAGTTCTCTGCACGTTTGCAAAATTTTATTTTCAATATCTCTTACCCATATAGAGTATTCAGTTTGTAACGCCGTGATCGGATGAATTTTGCATGCGCGCTTAAGAGATTCGGCGGACGCTTCGGAAAGTCCTATATATTTGACTTTCCCTTCTTTAACCAGATCCGCCATTGCGCCAACAGATTCTTCAACGGGCACATTAGGATCTACTCGATGAAGATAGTAAAGGTCAATGCAATCAATTCCAAGTCTTTGCAGACTGGCATTGCAAGCGCTCTTTGCATATTCCGGTCTGCCGCTTATTCCCGCTTCGTTAGGAAGAAATCCAAATTTTGTAGCAATTATTGCCTCGCTTCTTCTCTCCTTCAGCGCTTTGCCGACCAATATTTCATTATGACCATTGCCGTAAACATCGGCGGTATCAAAAAAATTTAATCCGTTATTAAGCGCAGTATGTAAAGTTGTAATTGATTCCTCATCGTTTGTCGGTCCGTACCATTCAGACATTCCCATGCAGCCCAATCCTATGATCGAAGCATTTAAATCGCTATTGCCAAGATTTCGTTTAATCATTTCTCTCCTTCCATTTTTTTTCATTCCCTTTTTTTCA
>JAJYXU010000182.1 GCA_021801605.1 Bacteroidota bacterium | reverse complement strand
ATCACATCAACGCCAATTCCAAGATCATTTATTCGATCGTGAGCTTTCAATATTAATTCTTTATAATCTTCGGCACGGTAACGTCTTTGCATCAACTTTAAAATTTTTGAACTGCCGCTCTGAAGCGGAATATGAAAATGGTTGCACAATCTTTCATCGTTGGCTGTCAGTTCTAATATTTCATCTGTAAGAAGATTCGGTTCGATTGAACTGATTCGAATTCTATAATCGCCATTTACTTCCAACATTTTTTTTAACAAACCGAATAGGTCAATCTCTCGATCATGATCTTGTTCTTGCTCTTGATCTTTTAAAAGATCACGATTAAGATTACGATCACGATGATGATCAGATGAAAAAGAATTTCCATAATCTCCAACATTAACGCCGGTAAGAATTATTTCCTTGTATCCTTCATTGAGCAACTCTTTGAACTCTTTTACTACTTCAGCCGGCTGAGCGCTTCTACTTTTACCGCGCGCTAAAGGAATTGTACAGAATGAACATTTATAATCGCAGCCATCCTGAATTTTGAAGAATGCGCGTGTACGGTTATCTGCATCTGTTGAAAACGACGAGTTAAACGAATTTAATTCTTCCGTTGGTGAAACGTGAATACATGATAATTCTTTCTTTTCAAAATTTTCTAAGTATGAAAAGAGATTAAATTTTTCGTTACTTCCCAGAACAGCATCTACGCCATCAATCTTAGCAATTTCATCCGGACGAAGTTGTGCATAGCATCCGGTAACAACAACAAAAGCATTTGGGTTATTACGTAATGCGCGGCGAACAACTTGCCTGCATTCTCGGTCTGCATTATCGGTAACGGTGCATGTGTTAATAACGTAAACGTCGGCTGTATCTTCATAATCAACAATATCGAAACCGCGTTTCAGAAATTGATTGCCGATTGTAGATGTTTCTGAAAAATTCAGTTTACAACCTAATGTATGGAATGCTACTGTTGACATTTTTTAGACTTAATAAATTATTCTGAAAATATCTATAGTCAGTGGTCAGTCGATAGTTGTCAGTCGTAATAAATATAAAATACTACTGACAACTTTCTACTAACAAAAAAGGCTGCATTTAATTCAAACATAAGAACATATTTGATTAAACACAGCCCAATCTTTTCTTTTGTAATTCTGATTCCGCCTAGCGAAAGAAGAATCTGAAACTCATTCGTTGAGAGATTCTTCGTCGTCACACTTCGACTGCAAAACTGAAATACCAAATTCGGTTCAGTGTGACTCCTCAGAATGACATATGCTATTTAGTTTCTTCTTTCTTTTCTTCTTCAGCCGGACGATTACTTTCTCTTTGCGTCTGAGGTTTACTGTCTTCATATAAATTGAAATCGGATGAATCGAACTTGCCTGCGTCTGCAGCTTTTACATCTGCGACAGATACTTTTTCCAGCTTAAAGTCTGCAATGTATTGCGCAATTTCTTCATCAGATTTTTCTTTCAAAGCCGCAAGCGCACTAAGAACAATTTTCTTATTCTCTTTATCGAACTCAACAACTTTCATTTCTAATTTGGTTCCGATAGGAAAGCAGAAAGAAAGATTTTTGATTTTGGATGTTGAAAGCTGTGTAGCAGGAATAAATCCATCAACACCAAGTGAAAGTTCGGCAATCAATCCTTTTTCGATGATGCGAACAATTTTACCTTCGGCTTTCTTTCCAACAGCATATTCTTTTTCAAAATTTTCCCAAGGATTTTCATTAATCTGTTTATGACCAAGAGAAATTTTTCTGGAATCTGTATCTACACCAAGAACAACAACATCAATCTTATCCCCTTTCTTTACTACTTCACCGGGGTGGCGTATTTTTTTAGTCCATGATAAATCTGAAATGTGTACTAAACCGTCAATACCCGGTTCAAGTTCAACGAACACACCAAAGTTTGTTAAGTTGCGTGCAATACCTTGATGTTGTGAACCAACCGGATATTTCTTCAATAAGTCAGACCACGGATCAGGTGTTAACTGCTTCATACCAAGAGAAATTTTCTTTTCGTTTTTATCCAGACTTAACACAACAGCTTCAACAACTTGTCCCATTGAAACGAATTGAGATGGATGACTGATATGCTGTGTCCAGCTCATTTCAGAAATGTGAATTAATCCTTCAATTCCTTTTTCGATCTCTATGAAAGCGCCGTAATCTGTAAGCGATACAACACGACCGGAAACTTTATCACCAATTTTTAATTTGTCTTCTATCTTTTCCCAAGGATGCGGCAAAAGTTGTTTCAAGCTAAGCGAAATTCTCTTGCGTTCCATTTCGAAATCTGTAACAACAACTTTAATCTTCTCATCAAGTTTAACAACTTCGCTAGGATGATTAATTCTTCCCCAGCTTAAATCTGTAATATGAACAAGACCGTCAACGCCGCCAAGATCAATGAACACACCGAAATCTGTAATTGCTTTAACAGTTCCTTCAAGAATTTGTCCCTTCTCAAGCTTATCAAGAATTTCTTTACGTTGATCTGAGATTGTTTCTTCAATAAGAACTTTGTGCGATACAACGATATTTTCAGTAGGAACATTTACTTTCACAATTTTGAAATCCATTGTTTGACCGACGAATGCATCAAAATCGCGAACCGGACGAATGTCAATTTGCGAACCAGGAAGGAATGCTTCGATTCCCATCAAGTCAACAACCATTCCGCCTTTAATACGTTTAAGAATTTTTCCGGGAAGGATTTTTTCGTTTTCGAAAGAATCCATAATTCTTCCCCAAATTCTAAGAAAGTCTGCTCTCTTTTTGGAAAGAATAAGATTACCATCTTCATCTTCAACACTTTCAATAACGATTTCGACACTTTCGCCAATTTTAATTTCGTCTGTTGAATTGAATTCTGCTTTTGAAATTGAGCCGTCAGATTTGAATCCGACATCTACAACAACGTTATCTGCGTTTATGCCAACAATTTTTCCGGTAACAATTTCGCCTTCTTTAAATTCGCGAAATGAATCTGCATAAAGTTTTGATAGTTCCTTTAGATCTTCAGGAGAGTATTCATCTTCGTTGATGAATCTTTCCTTTTTTACTTTAGATACCTTTTTTGCAGTATCTTTTTCTTGTTCGAACATCTGAGCTCCTACTTATCTTACTCTGCTTCGATCATCTTACCATCAAAGAAGTCTTGGCAGTTTTGTTTAGTTATACATCAGTTTTTTGTGATGGTCTTAAACTCACCTTGTCATTCTGAGGAGTCATACTGAGCCAGTCGAAGTGTGAACGACGAAAGAATCTCATTACAAACAATAGTTAGAGATTCTTCTCCCGACAGGTCGGGGTCAGAATGACTTCGTTAATTATTATTAAGAACGTCTTTTATCTTTTCTAACAAATAATCCAAATCTTGTTCCGGAGTCAGCGCAGAGTTATCGAACTCGATAGCATCTTCGGCTTTACGCAGAGGAGAAACTTCCCGTCCGCTATCTATCTTATCTCTCTTTTCAAGATTTTCTTTTACTTCATCATAAGTGATTGAAAAATTCTTTTCCTGAAATTCTCTCAATCTTCTTTTGGTGCGAATATCAATTGTAGCTGTAAGAAAGATTTTCAAATCGGCATTAGGAAAAACAACCGTAGTAACATCTCTTCCTTCGGCAACAATATTGCCTTCATCACCAAGCTTTTTTTGAATCTTTACAAGTTCAGTACGCACTTCAGGAATTTTACTGATGTCGCTTACTTTTGCATTCACTTCAGTACTTCTAATCTGCTCGGTAACCTCTTCATCATTTACAAAAACTCTAGTAATGCCATTTTCAAATCTTAACTTTAGATTAATCCGTCTTGCCATATCTATAATAGCGGAGATATCTTCCGCAATTCCGTTACGGAGAGCAAGAAAAGTTATTGCGCGATACATCGCACCCGTATCCAAATATGTGAATCCGAGTTTATGTGCAATGTTTTTAGCAGCAGTACTTTTGCCAGAACCGGCGGGACCGTCTATTGCTATGATAATTTTCTTTGACATTTGGCTTGCAAAAATAGGAAAACAAGTTCCCTGCCGCAAATTTAAATTGGTAGAAAATGACCTTTAAGCCAGTATATATCTTTAGAGTGGTTCTAAAAATCCTTTTTTATTGAATTTAACTATGGTATTTCAGTCCTCTTCCCGTTTCATATTCATTAAATAGGCTCTGTATAAACCACTCAAAACTAAAGTTGGTATAATATCATTAAAGAGATGAGTGTTTTCAAATAAGCGCGAAAAGCCCCCTGTTCCAATTACAATTGGATCTTCATCCTGAAAAGCTTCATTAACGATTTTTGTTTTCAATTCTCTAACCATTCCAATCTGACCGTGATAAAGACCGGATTGAATGCTCTCAACAGTCGACCTTCCGATAACTTCTGTGATCTCCTTAATCTCCACAGTTGGCAACTGAGCGGTTTTATTAACTAAAACTTCCATTGAAATGCGAATACCGGGCAGAATTATTCCACCGAGATATTCTTTCGCTTTGCTTATGACGCAAAATGTTGTAGCCGTACCAAAATCTACAATTATTAAATTTTTATTCGGATAAAGATTTATAGCGGCAACTGCATTTGCTATCCGGTCTGCCCCAACTTCCAAAGGATTCCTGTATTTAATCTTCAATCCGGTTTTTACTCCGGGTCTAAGAAAAAACGGTTCTGTATTAAAATATTTTATACAGCCGCTACCAAGAGAGTGATTTAAATCCGGCACAACACTGCAGATAGAAATTCCTGTAATTGCATCCGGATCAATTTTATTTTCTTTTAAGACAGAGCGAAGAAAAATTCCGATTTCATCGGAAGAGAATTGCTGGCGCGAAGTTTTTCGGAATTGTGTTATAATTTCTTCCTCTTTAAAAACGCCGCCGTGAATTTGCGTATTACCAACATCAATACAAAGGATCATTTTATTTTCCTTCAATAGTTTTCAGTAAAAATTGTTCCAGATTTTCTGATAACTCTTCAGCAGTAACTGCTGCGAAAGATTCCATATCTTTATCAAAAATGGTGAAGTTATTCTGAACATCATCCGATGTTCGATTTGATTGATCGTTCAGCACAACATAATCACTGTTGGAACTATTCATTAATTTTTTGACTGCTGTGTTTCTTTCTTCGCTATCAAAAGTATTTGTGTACTTGAATACAACCAGCAAAACATTTTTATTCTTCGAATATGACTTCAGTCTATCGGCAATCTTAAAATTCCGTTTTAGATTAATAACCAGCCGATCATTTTCGGAATCAATTTTTTTATTAACCGGTGGTGATAATTTTTCTCCTCGCAGTTCAATTGTTTCCAAAGAATAATCACTCACTGCCGCGAGATGAATGACACAATCAAAATAATTTTCAGCGAGAATGCGTTCCAGTTTTTGGTTCAGATCATTAAAACTCTCAAAAAGAATTTTATTGCAACCAGATGGAGTTACAGTTACATGTTTTGCGAGAAGACAAATTACAGTGTGACCTTTTCTGGAAAAGTAATCGGCAATTAAAGCACCTGTTCTCCCGGTGCTTAAATTGGTGATGAACCGAACTCCGTCAATGCTTTCTTTTGTTCCTCCCGACGTAACTAAAATTTTCAATCTCTTTACCAGCGTTACATTTTTAGGAATAGAACACAATATATATTCAAATATTTCATCCGGTTCGAGAAGTTTGCCTTTACCGATATCACCGCAAGCAAGGTAACCTTCGACAGTTGGTAAAATTTTAACGCCCCACTCTTCAAGTTTTTTTAACGAGCTTTGAGTTGCCGGATGTTGGTACATCAACGTATTCATCGCGGGTGCAATAAGATATGGCTTGGTCCAATCGTGCGCAAGGAATAACGAAGTAAGCAGATTATCGGCAATTCCATTGGCGAATTTGTTAATTGTGTTAGCCGAAGCCGGACAAAGAATTGTTAAATCCGCCCACCTAACCAAATTGATATGGCTCATCATTTGTCGGTCTGCAAAAGAATCTGAATAAACCATTGAACCGCTTAATCCTTCGAGTGTAGCTTTGCCAATAAATTTCAAGGCACTTTCTGTTACGACAACTCTTACCTCAAAACCATTTTGCACCAGTTTGGAAATTAAATATGCGCTTTTATAAGCAGCAATTGAACCTGAAATCTTAAATAGTATTTTATAATTCGACATTATCAATTAACCTCACTTTTCCAATGTGAACTGCTCCAAATCTTCTGCCTTCGAGACCGGCGATGTAATCTACTTTGAAGCCCAGTTTTTCTAATTCACTTTTAATTTCTTCGGCGGATTTTTCCGAAGCTAACAATCGAGGAAAATTTGCGGCAAGTTTGCGTTCTTCTTTTGTCAGCAGCACATTACGCGAACTCATTGCCAGACCATCCTCCTCGTGTATAGTTGGGCACGGAATAATTTCGATATCGAGAAAAAATGCTTTGCACATTCCATCAATCAGTTTGTACTGCTGATAATCTTTTTCACCAAAGTATGCGCGATCCGGTTGAATAATATTTAACAGCTTCAAGACAACCGTTAGCACTCCTTCAAAATGCCCGGGACGAAAAGCGCCGCATAATATTTTGCTTAGCTCATCTTCTACAACACGATACTTGAAATTATCCGGATAGATTTCTTTTGCACCGGGATAAAAAAGAAAATCCACTTTGAATTTTTCGAGCAGATGCAAATCGTTTTCGAAAGTGCGCGGATATCTTTCAAGGTCTTTCAGGTCGTTGAATTGAGTTGGATTAACAAAAATGCTGACAACCGAGATATCATTTTCATTAATGCACGTTTCAATCAAAGAAATATGTCCGGAGTGCAAAGCGCCCATCGTTGGCACAAAACCAATTTTCTTCTCCTTAAATGCATTGGATTTTTTTAGCTGCTTCCACTCCGAAATTGTTTTAATAATTTTAGTCATTAGTAACTCTCTTTTATTCCCGGAAATTTTTCTTCTTTGATGTCTTTATTAAAACTGTTCAGAGCCGTTTTTATCAAGTCGTAACCGTCCAAATATTTTCTCACAAACTTCGGATTAAAATTCTTATTCAGTCCCAACAAATCCTGAAGCACAAGAACTTGTCCTGAAGTAAAAGTGCCTGCGCCAATTCCAATAGTTGGAATTTCCAATTCATCTGTAACTTTTTTTGCAGCTTCAGCGGGAATCATTTCCAACACTATAGAAAAGCAGCCTGCTTGTTGAAGCAAGAGAGAGTCTTGAAATATTTTTTTTGCAGCAAGTTCGTCTTTTCCTTGCAGTTTAAATCCGCCGAGCTGATGAACCGACTGCGGCGTTAAACCTAAATGCCCCATCACGGGCACACCGGATTTAACAAGATGTTCAATCATTTCAAGATTGCCATCGGCTCCTTCAATCTTAACTGCTTGCGCGCCTGCCTTCATAAATCTATCAACCGATTCCATCAAGTAATTAAGATTTTTTCTATGAGCAAGAAAAGGTAAATCTCCAATAAGAAATTTATTTTTCAATCCGCGTTTAACTGCTTCAATATGATAACACATCATTTCTAATTCGGCGTTCACAGTAGTTTCGAAACCGTGCATAACCATTGCCGCGCTGTCTCCAACTAATACTGCATCTATATCGCTTTCATCAATAATCCGGGCAGACCAATAATCGTAACACGTAACGAGAGAAATTTTTTTCTTCTCATTTTTCATTATCTGAAAATCTTGAATCGTTTTCATCGCTTACTCTTCTCATAAAGTTTTATAAAAGATTTATAGACATCTTCGAGCGGAGAATTTTTCAGTTGATGCAAGTGCCGTTCGATTGTTTTTGCATCGCCTCTTTTTAACGGACCGGTAAGCGGATCATTCGACCTGATGAGATTTTCTGAAATAGAGACGAGGAATTGATGCGCCGCCCGATTTGGCAAGAGTAAATCATCTTTTAGATAATTAAAAAAATTCTGCCACAAGATTGTTGTAAAATTTCCGGCTATGCTGCACCACGCATGATAAAGTTCTTTTTCCTCTTTATAAATCTCGAAGTTGGGATTTTGTAATTGTGGAAATAATTCGTGAAAATTTTTTCTTCCCTTTTCAGTTACAAAAGGAATTGATTTGTAAAATGGGAGGTCGAATAAAACTTCTGAAAAACTTGCAAGCGGATGAGCGCTTTCTGCTTCTTCAATTGATAAAACGCCGGAACAATGAATCCAAATTGATTGAGGCGAAATCTTACTTTTATACTCGCATATAAAATTTTCTATCTGATCGTCTCGAATCAACAACAAAATTCGTTCTACCGATTCAGACTTGCCAGACGGGTTAGAAAGTTTAACGAACTCATTTAAATTTTCGCGGACACATTGAATGTAAGATACGCCGAGTAGATCAAAGTAATGGAGGAAATGTTTGGCAAGCCGTCCGTTGCCAACAATTAGGTATTTCGGTTTGCCGCTTTTGTTAGGTACCTGTCCCAAAGATCAAGTCCTTTAAAAAATTTACGATTAAAAGTAACTGTCCGAATCTTGGATCGGTTCTAAATGATAAAATTCTCTATGGAGAAAATAGTTTTATTTTTCCAATCAAGCAAAAATTGTAAAAAATCTATATGTCAAAACTGTAGAAAAGTTAAACCATATTTGATTAGTTAATAATGAAAATGTAATTTTAATTTTAGAAAGCAGGCTTTGGTTAACTGCATCTTAAAGTTTATTGTTATAAGCAAAGGCGTAAATATGAAATTCGATTTTTCTGTACCGGACATTCTTGAAATAAAAGAGAAGTATGTTAAATCAGAAACTATTTATCGCAGAGGACAAAGTTTAATAGACAATGAAATGTGCACACTCACCAGCGAGTCCGGCAATAAATTTAATTTTATGGTGGAAGACCGCTTTGATGATTTTAATGTAACAATTTCACAAGCAGAAAAGAAATCTGCTTCGCAAGGCGAGCTGTCGTTTCAATGCAATTGCGCTTCACATTTGGATTGCTGCCCGCACTCTGCCGCTGCGCTTATCATGCTTAAAATGAAGTATGATGAAGAAAAAAGTAGATCGTCTTCCGGAAGCAGTCAGTATACAAAAAAGGAGATGATAAAACGGGTATTGAAGGAACGGCAGGAAAAAGCCGCCAAAGAAAAATTTGAAATTCGATTGGCAGAAAATATTCACGGCTTTCATAAAATCAAAACTGAAGAAGGAAGAATTTATGAAATAACCATCAGAGATTTTGCAACAGGCAACGGGTACTGCTCATGCCCAGACTTTAAGACAAACAAGCTTGGAACTTGTAAGCATTTGATTTTTGCCTCGGACCACTTGAACAAGAAATATAAAAACTCAAAAACAACGTTGACTAATCAAGATTATCCGGTAGTCGAAATTTATTGCGATCCTCATTACGATTATAACATCACTTATTATTATGAGCGGCAGCTTTCGCCGGAAATTGATACACTGATTCATAAATATTTTAACGGCAACCAATATATCCTGCCGGAAAAATATTCTGAATTCTTAAAGTTCATTGATGAAGCGGGAGAATTTAAATCAATTTTAATCCGCCCGGAAGTAAATGAAAAAATCGATAACTATTTTGAGAAGCAGTCGCTCAAAGATTTAAGCGGTAAGATAACCCCGGACTTTTCAAAAATTAAAGCTAAGTTGTTCGATTACCAAAAGGAGGGCATTTTATTTTCTTTATTTAAGAAGGGAAATATTATTGCAGATGAAATGGGACTGGGAAAAACTCTTCAAGCAATTGCTGTTGCTGTGTTGAAAAAAGATATTTACGGCATAAACAAAACTTTGATCATCTGTCCGGCATCCTTAAAGTACCAGTGGAAAAAAGAAATCGAACGCTTTACCGGCGAAAAGGCAATTATAATTGAGGGCGTGCGAAGTGATAGACATTCCATTTACAAAAGCGCCGGTGGATTTTTTTTCATTGCTAATTACGAAGCTGTAATGCGCGATATTACCGTTATTCATCAGTACCCGCCCGACATGATAATACTTGACGAAGCGCAGAAAATAAAAAATTACGATACGAAAACTTCTTACGCAGTAAAATCAATACCGAAAAAACATTCTTTGGTAATTACCGGAACTCCACTTGAAAACAAGCTGCTGGATTTGTATTCTATAATGAATTTTATTGATCCGGAAGTATTAGCTCCCCAGTGGGAATTTTCAATGAACCATTGTTATTTCGATAAGGACAAGCAGAACCAGATAACCGGCTATTATAATTTACAAGAACTAAAAAATAAATTAGCCGATCATGTTGTCAGGCGGGAGAAGGCAGATGTTTTGAAAGAGCTGCCCGCCGTACAAGAAGTGACGGTACCGGTTGAGCTTCACGCTGCGCAGGCGGAAATTCATGCCGGGCTTGCAAGATCGCTGGCTCCGATTCTGCATAAGAAGCACAAAACTGTTTATGACATGCAGCGGATCCAGCAAATTCTTACCAGCATGCGAATGGTCTGCGACTCAACTTTTCTGATTGACAAGGAAACAAATCACTCTCCAAAATTAGAGGAATTAGAGACGATACTTTTAGAAAAGTTGAATATTAAAAATCGAAAAAGGAAAGTGATAATCTTTTCTGAATGGAAAACGATGCTGCATTTAATCGGTAAGATGTTAAAGACGAACGGCATTCAATACGTTACTCTTTCGGGAGATGTGCCGGTAAAAAAAAGAGGTCTGCTGATAGATGAATTTGCAAATAACCCGGACACGCTTGTGTTCCTCTCTACCGAAGCCGGCGGTACGGGATTAAATTTACAGTTCGCCGATACGGTTATCAATTTTGATTTGCCATGGAACCCTGCAAAAAAGAATCAGAGAATAGGACGCATAAATCGCATCGGTCAGATAAGTCCAAAATTAACAGCAGTAAATATGGTTGCGCTTAACAGCATTGAACATAATATTGCAAACGGAATTGTTGTTAAGGAAGCTTTGTTCAATGCTGTATTAAACAGTGCCAACTTAACGGAGGAAGTAAATTTTGCATCTAAGGGAAGATCAACATTTATTGAGCAAGTTCAAAAGATGATTCAGCCGGATGAGACACCTACTTTATCAAGCGAGGAATCGCCGATAGAAATCGTAGAAGAAATTGTAAATGGTGTTAATGATTCCGGTGAATTGATTGAAGAAGCTGCACGCACGGAAGAAAAGGCAGTTAACAACACTGCGAAGATTACTACTAAACAACCGGTTCCCGAACCGCAGGAAATTGAAACCACTTTAAATCAAGGGATGCAATTTTTGAACGGCATATTTAAAATGGCTACAGGCAAAGAATTAATTACGGAAGGAAAAGGAATAACTGTAAATCGTAAAACCGGCGAAGTAACTATGAAATTCAAGCTTCCGGGGTTTTAATCTGATTTAAGATTTAATTCGATCAGTATGATAATAGAAGTTGCTTGTTAAGTTATTCCATAAATTGTAAATTGAATATAAATAAGATGATGATAAATGCTTTTAGAGTCAAAAAAATAATAATTTTGTTTTGGAGACAATTATGAATTGGAGAGAAAGAATAACCGTTGACCCGCTTGTATGCCATTGTAAAGCATGTATAAAAGGGAGTAGGGTAATGGTGTCGGTTATACTTGATAATTTAGCTGAAGGAATGAGTAAAACGATCGAACCATAGACAATTATTCAATATGTAAATTTGAAAATGAGCGCTGATAAAACTAAAAATTGGCTTGAACGAGTTGATTACGATTTGCAAACTGCAGATGCAATGCTGAATACAGGGCGTTATATATACGCAGTATTTATGTGCCAGCAAGCTATTGAAAAAGCAATGAAAGCGTTCATAAATAATACAGGGGATGAAGTATTGCCTATTCATAATCTGCGCCGTTTAGCAGAGAACTCAGGACTGATAACTGAACTTAATGAAGAACAGTTGATTAAGCTGGATTATCTTTCACAATATTACATTAATGCCCGCTATAAGGAAGATATTGCTGAACTTTCAAGGGGAATAACAAAAGAATTCTCTGCTGATATAATTATTTTTGCAAAGGAGATGATAAAATGGGTTATTCAAAAGATGAAATAATAAATAATGCCAGAAATATTATTAATAATCTTACTAAGAAGCATAATATTAAAGCAGCTTACATTTTTGGCTCCTATTCTAAAGGAAATGCATCTGAGTACAGTGATATTGATGTTGCAATTGTGCTTGATAAAATACGGAATGGCTCCCCCTTTAATGAATCATTTGAAATCTTTCACGAAGTCCAGAAGCAGAATTCTTTATTCGAAGTAGTGTGCTTCTCTGAAATAGAATTTATTAATGAAGAAGAAAATCTGATAAAGCACATCAAAAAGGAAGGCATTAAAATTTATTCCGCAAACTAGACAGGTTACCCAATAATCAATCAGTAAATCTGACAGAAGAATAAGAAAATGGAAGTATATTGAGGAAGCACAAAAGTATTTAAGGGTTATTCTTTTGGAAGATGGAGAGACTATTGAACACGCAAATGAGAAAGCTAATATCGCAGAAATATCATATCTGCAAATGAAAAAAATGCATGTCTAACAACAACTTCAACCAGACAAAGAGATTTTAACTCTAATCATTGATGCACAGAAAAATCCATTTGAAGGTTTAAGAAAGCCAGAAGTTTTAAAACATAGCCTTGCATGCTGCTGGTTAAGAAGGATTGATGATATAGCTGAAATGAATTATCAAAAGAAAAGACAAAACAGTACGCCTCGTAGAAAAAGGATGACCAGAGAAGACAGGATGAATTCTGGAAAAGAATGGGTGAAAACTTTTAATGGAAAAAATATCATTAAGGATATGCAAAATGGTTTGGTGTGGACTCTATCTGTGCAATAACTGAGCTAAAAATAATTGGAGTATTGATTCCAGAAAACTTAGAGAATCAAATCAGAAAATCATATAAATCACGAATCGAACTAAAAAATAAAAGAAAAAAACAGAAAGAACTTGAAAGGATGGAATGGAATGATAACTTTGAATTTATTGATGAAGATAGTAATGTAAATTATTTTTGGTTTTAGTAGACTAAAAAACAAAAATCAATATGTATAATGATAAAATAAACGATTTATCTCTATTAAATAAATATCAATCCTTACTCATTGAAAATGATAAATTAAAAGCTGAGAATAAAAAATTAAAGGCACAGCTTAAAATTCGTAATCCCTCCAGCGGAGTTGCAAGTACAACGGAAATGCCGGCTGCTGTTATTGCAGATGATAAAGGGGAAATTTCATCAAAAAATCTTTTTGATATCCCTACTCAGTCGAAACATATTTTTGCAATTAATCAAAAAAGTAAATCCAATGAAAAAATAAAACTGTTCGCGTCACTCTTTAAAGGAAGAGA
This sequence comes from Bacteroidota bacterium, assembly GCA_021801605.1. Lineage (GTDB taxonomy): Bacteria > Bacteroidota > Ignavibacteria > Ignavibacteriales > Melioribacteraceae > Fen-1258. Next base: position 2,839 of record JAJYXU010000182.1, on the reverse strand, counting down.
TGATGTCTATGCTAAAAGATGGCAAAATAAAGAAGGCAAATCGGGATATGCGCCAGCCTGTTTTAATGAATGGAAAACCGGATTATGTTATAAACCAAAAATAAAATGCTCTGAATGCATCAATAAATCTTTTGAGATTTTAAATGAAAAAGTTATTGAAGAACATTTAAAAGGAAACATAGTTGCAGGTATTTATCCAATGCAGCTTGATGAAACTTGTTACTTCTTAGCCATTGATTTTGATGATGACGGCTTGCCTGCTGATAGGAGCATCCGGCAAACAGGATGGAATAAAGATATTTCCGTACTGAGAGATGTTTGCACGGAGTTGGATATTCCTTTTGCAGTTGAACGCTCTCGTTCGGGAAACGGCGCTCACGTTTGGTTCTTCTTTGAAGAACCAATATCCGCCGTTTTAGCTCGTAGATTTGGGACATCTTTGCTTACCTATTCAATGAATAAAAGACATGAAATTAAATTCAAGTCTTATGATAGATTTTTCCCAAACCAAGATACTATACCAAAGGGCGGCTTTGGAAATTTGATTGCGCTCCCTCTACAAATGACGGCAAGAAAAAAAGGGAACAGCGTTTTTATAGATGAGCATTCTAAACCGTATTCAGACCAGTGGGAATTTCTGAGTTCAATAAAAAAGTTATCCGAGAATAAAGTCGAAACGTTGATAACAAATCAGTTCGCCACTAAGAATGGAAACGAATTAGGAGTGTTGAGAAGAGATGATGAAGAAAATCCGAAACCATGGGAGAAAATCCCGAAAGTTTTTCTTACAAGAGATGATTTCCCGAATAAAGTTACTCTTGTAAAAACAAATATGTTATATGCTTCAAAGACCGGCATTTCCCAAAGAGCGTTAAATAATTTAAAACGGTTAGCTGCTTTTAAGAACCCTGAGTTTTACAAAACTCAGGCAATGCGTATGCCTACTTATAACAAGCCGAGAATTATCTCATGTTCCGATGAAACAAATGAATATTTGTGTTTACCAAGAGGTTGCGAAGCAGATGTAAGAAGCTTATTAAATAAACTTGATGTTGATATAGAAATCGTGGACAAAACTAATCATGGCAGAAAAATTAATGTTGAGTTTAATGGAAATTTAAGAGACGATCAGCTTACAGCAATAAATGAACTTATAAAATGTGATAACGGAGTATTAGCCGCTGCCACAGCATTTGGAAAAACTGTAATTGCTGCTAAACTGATTGCCCAAAGAAAAACTAATACACTTGTGTTAGTCCATAGGCAGCAGTTGCTGGCGCAGTGGATAACAAGACTATCGGAGTTTCTAAATATTAAGGAAGAATTACCGACGCTTGAGAAAAAACGAGGAAGACAAAAGCAGCAATCTTTAATGGTTCACAGGAAAATTAGGTGGCAAAAGTTGTTAAGCAAAATATTGGATAATTCTGAAAAAGAAGAATGCACTATCAACCACACCTCTGATTCTCTGTCTGAACAATTTCAGTTTAGCATGAAAACTTTCTATAGCAGCATTGGTAGCTTTGTTCTCAAAATAATTTTTGATACCTCCGAGATGACGTTTAATGGTTTGTGCCGCCACTTTCATTTCTCTCAAAGTTGTTGATTCTACTTTTTCTATCCACTCTTCAAATCGATACTTTTTGTTTTGATGCTCATAACAATTTCGGAAGTACGTTGATAAATAATATGCCTCTGAGATTTCCGGATATTCTTTGAACAATATTTCTGCTCTTTGTATCTGTGATGTTGTCCATTTATCCGACGGTTTGAATAAAAAATATCTGCTTCGCGATAAGAGTTGTTTTCTTGTATCTCCGTTACTAAATGTCTTCGGGTGGAATTTTACTTTTAATTCTTTGGCTTTAAGTACAGCTTCATTTTCTTCTTCTATTGCTTTCCATCTTAAGTTTATCCGTATAGCTTGAACTGCTTCTGTTACTATTTGCTGCACGTGAAATCTGTCGTAAGTATGTAATCCATTCGGAGCTATTTGTCGTACAGTCCAGTCCATGCTGTTCGACAAATCCAGCGTCATTTCTTTGATCTTTACCAACTTCTCGAATGGCACCTTATCACTTATTGCCCTTGTTATTATTGACGATTTCGTACCTCTGATTATTGCTGCCAGTGCGCCTTTCTTTCCTTTGGCTTTTTTGTTAATTACTATGGTGTAGAGTTCTCCGTCTATCAAAGCAGTCTCATCTATTGCCATATCTTCTCCAAAGTTTTCCGGAAAGACAAATGCTTCTTTCTCGATCTCGGTTTCTTTTTTTTCTTTGAATCGATGATACTCCGATAGTACATTCTTGTACTGCTTCTCCAATGTGTTTGGCTTCAACTTGTTGGCTATGGCTACCGTCGAGATTTCTATCGGACTACGTTCTATTTCTTCCTTCAAAAAAAATTGCAAATTCTTTCTCTAATTTTGTCCCCGGATATGTTGCCAGTATTTCTTGCTTGTAGAGTTCTTCAGATCCATCTATTTGCCAGACTCTTCTTCTCAATAAAAGTTTTACTTTCTTACCTCGAACTGGAAAATCATCTACTCTGATTTCCTTGAATCCCTTTTGCCTTATTTTTCTGTCCCGGTATTCGTCCGGCAACTTGGGTACTTTATTTTTTTCTACCAAGATTATTGTTACTTCGCCGTATGGCTTTGATTCTTCTTTACTCTTTCGCTCATATCCGGAATATTCAAAATATTCTAGTATCCCTTCTGGCAAGAATAGTGCGGCTAACTCTTTTATTTTTTCCATTCTCTCTTTCTTTTCATTTTATCTTACAAATTTAATACTTCTTTTGCCACCTAAAAATCCTCTGATCCTCTTCTTTCACA
>JAJYXU010000094.1 GCA_021801605.1 Bacteroidota bacterium | reverse complement strand
CGCAGATGACACAGATTAAACGGATTAACGCAGATTTAATCCGCGAAAATCTGCCAAATCCGCGTCATCTGTGTGCTATTAAAAATGTTGCAGTCCTGTACAATTCTATTTTTCAGAGGTCTCTAATTATTCAAATAAAAAATCTGTGAAAATCTGTTTAATCTGTGTTTATCAGCGGTCTATTATTTAAAAAAAATTACTTATGAGACAACCTCATCCATATTATTGATTCCCGCTCAAAACATGCGGGAATGACAGTGCAAACATTTTACAAATCTATTGATTATAAACTACCTCAAAAGCAACAATCCTGATACTAAAAAATATTTACCGGTATTTTAGAATTATCCATCGCTAAACAATTACTCTTTTACTTTTTTTTAAGAAAACACTTACTGCCAGAAACACAACGCCAAGGGAAAGCAAAAAAAGAAAAGAATCTACTGCAATAAGAATGTAATTGCTCTTCTTAACGTAATCCAAAAACAATATTACCAAAGCCGTTATAGTTGTTGCGAGCATAAAGAGAGCCGGGAAGAGCGCAAAGAAATATTTTTTTCCTTTTCAAGACTAACCAGCTTGCAACGGTTATTAATGCAAGAGCGGCAAGAAGTTGATTTGCAGTTCCAAAAATCGGCCAAAGAACAGAGAATGCATTTGAATAAGCAAGAACGAACATGAAAATAACAGTCAATAAAGAATTGAACCAGTAATTTTTAAGGAATGGTTTTGGATTTTTAAAAAGAATTACCCACAATTCTTCAAATAAATATCTATTCAATCTAACAGCCGCATCAAGAGTTGTAATTACAAATCCTTCAACAAGTAAAATTCCAAAGACAGTACCAAGAGAGATCGGTATTCCTAAGCCTTGATTGAATAAATTTCCCGCTGCCAAAGAAAATCCTAAAATCGGATTTGATTTCACTAATGGATCCGACGGCCATACAATTGATTTGTAATCCACAAAACTCAACCCAACACCAATTGCGAGTAGAACACAAATGGCAAGGAGCGATTCCAAAAGCATTGAATTGAAACTAACCTTACGGGCATCGGTTTCATTTGTAAGTTGCTTGCAAGTTGTTCCGCCTCCTACAAGAGAATGGAATCCGGATATGGCACCGCAGGCGATAGTTATAAACATCATCGGCCAAATCATGCCGAGATTTTGTGCTCCTTCTGCAAAATTAAAATTTGGAAGTAAAACAACTGCGCCGCCGAATCCTACAAACAATAAAGAGATTGCCATTAAAATAATTCCGCCGTAAAGAATTTGTACGTTAATAAAATCGCGGGGTTGAAGTATTACCCAAACCTGAGTTCCGGAAGCAATCAAAACATAAATTGAAATTATTATCATCCAATGAAATGGCTCCAATGAAACCGGGAATTCAATTCCAAGAAGAACTGAAACTATGCAGACAGCGGAAGCGAGCAGATAAGCATATAATGTTTTTATCTCTTTCTTATGAATCAGCCAGCCGAGAAAGGGCGCACATAGAGTTATAAAGATTACCGAAGTTGAAGCGATGCCGCCGATTCTTCCATATATAATTCCATCGGATGTTACGGTTTTTAAGATTGTATCGGTTTCTTCAACGCCAAGTTTTGTAAGAGGCCAAAGCGATGTTAAAGAAATTGCAGTTGCGCTCAAAAAAGATGAACAAACCAGAAGCAGCATCATAATTGTAAAAGTGATCATCAAATTAAAACCGGTTTTGCCGAGAGTGGTTCTTGCAACTTCCGCAATCGATTTCCCTTTTTCACGCAGACTGATGAACATTGTTGTAAAATCATGAACCGCACCGAGAAAAATTCCACCGACAACTACCCACATCCAAGCGGGAATGAATCCGTACAGAACTGCCATTGTAGGTCCTATAATTGGACCCGCGCCGGCTATGGCAGAAAAATGATGAGCAAATACTACGTAACGTTTTGTAGGAACGTAATCCCGTCCGTCATTTATTGTTACCGCCGGAGTTGGATGGTTTGCGTCTTCTCCCAGAGTTTTTGCAACCCACTTTGCATAAAATTTACTTGCCAGGTAAAATAAAACTATCGGAATTGCTAAAAAGAATAACACATTCATCTCTGCCTCACAAGTTCCGTGAAAAATTTCAAGTAATATAAAAATATTTGCAATGATTCTTGAATAATTTTAACCGGAGCGGGCTGTGCGCCTTTAATGGATCAACTTAGAGAGAGAAAGAAAAAAGAGGATAAAAGAAATAGAACACGGATTACACAGATGACGCTGATAATCGCGGATTTTATCCATGCAAATCCGTTTACCCCATGGAATAACATTTTACCTTTTGTAATAAATTTAATTATCAATTTATTCCACGGGGTGAATCCGTGTCATCCGCGTCCCATTGCGCGTTAAGTTGACAGCATTGCCCGCATCCCCCGAAGATTAATATTTTTTCATGTTTCTTTAATGATTCCTTAATACAATCCGTTTAAGTTCCATTCGTCAATTTTATTAAACAACAACCAACAACAAAACACAAGGAGTATCAAATGAAGAAGTTACTTGCATTAGTATTAATAGTTGCTTTTACAGCAACAGCATTTGCACA
>JAJYXU010000041.1 GCA_021801605.1 Bacteroidota bacterium | reverse complement strand
GAAGTTAAAGAAAAGTTTTTTGACAAGCTGTAATAAAGATGATACAATCTCTCAATTGTGCAAAGAGAGCCGAAGTATCGGTAAAGTTGTACAGGCGAATTTACCAAACCGCTCTGCGCTGCAAAAGGCGTAAGGCTGCTGTTGTGAACGGATATTGTGCAAAGGATGTAGAGAAAAGCCCCGTAGAAGAAAAGGGGGCAAGCTGTTAGAGACCATTTAAAAGTGCGCATCAAGCCATAGAAGAAGTCAGGCAGAATTGCTACAAGCAAGATTGTGTGATAGATATGGGCATAAGCAGCTTTTTCGATGAGATAGACCATAATCTGATGCTCAAAGCAGTAAGCCACGTAATAGAAGAAAAGAGGGTGAAGCTTTACATAGAGCGCTGGTTAGAGATGCCGCTAGAACAGAGAGATGTCAAAACAATGGAAAGGCACGCCTCAAGGCGGAGTAATAAGTCGAGACCTATGAAAAATAGAATTGTACAGGACTGCAACATTTTTAATAGCACACATATGACGCGGATTTGGCAGATTTTGGCGGATTAAATCTGCGTTGATCCGTTTAATCTGTGTCATCTGTGTTCTATTCTTAATTTTTCAGAGGTCTCATTGAATAACACGAGCCGTATATGACGGGAGACTGTCACGTACGGTTCTCTGAGGGGTTGAAGGGTGAAACTCCCTTCGACCTACTCGGCGTTAAATTTGTTTCTTTTTTCCACGCCAAGCACGCTAAGAAAAACGCCAAGAGCGTCAAGTCTATAAACTGTGTAAGGCGAGTTACTTACTCAAATGAACCGGCGTATGGAATTTTAATAATAGATGCCCGATAAAAACATTCGGGCATGACAAAATACATCGCTCCGCCCGCGGGTGGATTGCGGCGAAGTGGTTCATCTACTCTAGATTGAAAATATTCTTAATTAACTTTATCAATTCTCTCTTATCAAAAGGTTTTGCCAAATAGTGAGTAAACCCGTGAGCTAAAAATTCTTTTTTGTTAGCATCGGAAGCATAACCTGTTAAAGCAATTATCGGCTTGCCATTATACTTGCCAAGTTTTTTTATCTCATGTAATACTTGTACTCCGTCAATTCCTTGACCAAGATTAATATCAATCATAATTAAACTGTAATCATGTTCCGTAGACATTTTAATTGCAGTTAGACCATCCCGCGCAAAAGAAACGGTACATATCTTAGAAAGAAATTTTTGAACCACTTCGATGTTAAGAGGATTATCTTCAATGAGTAGTACGTTAGACAATTCGTTTTCGGCTTGAGTTTTTGTTTTTGTTGACATTTCCTTTTCCACAAAAATTTGTTGTGTGTGAACATTGCCGGTTTTGAGCGGGATTTCGACCGGAAGCATGAGTGTAAATTTTGATCCTTTGCCAAGTTCGCTTTGTAAATTTATAGTGCCGCCTATTAAAGCAGTAATTTTATTTGCTATTGTTAATCCTAGTCCTAATCCTTCAAAGTCTCTTCTGAATCCTTCACTCAACTGTTTGAACTCTCTAAAAATTAAACTCTGGTCTTCTGTCCGTATTCCGATTCCAGTATCAATAATATTAATTACAGCGTACCTCTTCCCATTATCTTGATAACTGCTTGTAAGTTCAATTTTAATTTCGCCGGCGTGAGTGTATTTAATTGCGTTCTCAATAAAACTTGAAATTACTCTGGTTAGTAAGTTCTCATCCGATATAATTGAGATGTTTTCCTCTTTGAGATCAAGAATAAAATTGAGGTTCTTGTTCTGCACCGGTTTTGCGAAGAACATTTTTAACTGCCGGCAAAGAACTACAAGATCAATTTCGGATTTATTAATAAGATAGTTATTGTTCTCAAGTTCTGTAAGCATAAGCACAGAGTTGAGAGTATTCATCAATCTTCTTCCTGATTGAATAATCTTATCAATCATATCAAGCTGACTTGAATCGGCTATCTCTTCTTTCAATATCTGGGCAAAGCCAAGAACACCGTTAAGCGGAGTACGGAATTCATGAGACATGTTTGCTAATAAAGAAGATTTTAGTTTGCTTGCTTCAACAGCTTCTTCTTTAGATCTGATAAGTTCTTCCTGAATATTTTTCCATTCAGTTATATCTTCCCTTACCGAGAGAAAATGCGTGATTTTACCGGCTTCGTTTTTAATTGGTGATATTGATGCGTGTTCCCAATACAGTTCGCCGGATTTTTTCTTATTATGAAATTCACTCTGCCATTCATTCCCGGCAGTAAGAGTATTCCACATATTTTGATAAAACTCTTTTGTTTGTTTACCGGACTTAAGCACTCTTGGATTTTTACCGAGCACTTCATCAAAGGTATATCCTGTGACTTCGGTGAATTTTGGATTAACATATTCAATTGAACCGGATAGATCGGCTATAATTATTGATGAAGAGCTCTGCTCGACGGCACATGAAATTTTTCTTAAGTTTTCATTCGCTTTCACTCTTTCTGTTATGTCTTGAATTAAACCGACCACATAGAGAGGATTTCCTTTGTCATCTTTGATAAGGGAACCTGAAGCTATGCCCCACAGCAACTCTCCGTTCTTACAATAATAACGTTTCTCAAGATAGTTGACTTTTTCTGATTTATGAATGAGTCCGTCTAATTTTAAATTTGAATCGGACCGGTCTTCTTCATGGGTAAATTCTAAAATGCTTCTTCCAACAACTTCATCTTGAGTGTAACCAAGCATTTTAGAGAATGTATTATTTGCCTGTAAGATTTTATGATCCAGCCCGAGAATTAAAATTGCAACAGAGGCAGATTCAAAGATAGATCTGAATTTTCCCTCACTTTGAATTAGCGCGGCTTGAGTCTGTATCCGTTCTGTTATATCGCGCTCTACACTTAGAATATATTTTTCATTATCTATAACTATTAACTGTGCGTTGACTTCGGCGGAAAAAATTGATTTGTCTTTTCTGTAATGTGTAACTTCAAAAGAGGCAAATCCCTTTTCATAAATGTCCTTAAGTCTGGTCGGCACTACATCGGGACTCTCGTCAACATCAATATCTTGAATCTTCATTGTCAACATTTCTTCAATGGAGTAACCGTGCTGTTGAAGAGCAGCTTCGTTCGCATAAATAATGCATCCATTTCTATCTATGAGAAAGATAGAGTCGTTGGCGGAATTTAGAAGTTCTGCTTGAAGATGAATCTGTTTTTCGGCTTTCATTTTTTCTGTAATATCACGTACGACCACTTGAGCTGCTATCTCGCGGTCGAGTGAAAACGAAATTGTGGAAACTTCTACATCTATTATGATGCCATCCAGCCGAACAAATTTTTTCCGCACAACTTGTAATTTATCCGTTCCGTTCTGAAGTAAAGCTATTCTTTCTTTTGCAGATGCGCGAAAATCGGGATGGACAAATTCAATAATATTTTTCCCAATAATTTGTTCCTCACATTGTGCTGCAAATAATTTTAAACCGGCACTGTTTATAAAAAGTATTATTCCGCCTTTATGAACAAAAATTGGATCGGGGGAGAAGTCGAATAATTTACGGTATCTCTCTTCGCTTTCTGTTAATCTTAATTCCGAACGTTTTCTTTCGGAAATATCCCGCGCTACACCAACAACTCCAATTACATCATTGCCGTTTCCAAAGAGTGGAGTAAGCGAACTTTCAAAATAAAATTTATCGTCATTCTTTCTTAAAGCCCATTCAAATTTAATTGCTTCGCCATTCAACGCTCGCAAAGTTGCAATTTCGTTAATTGTTGTTTCGGGGGGAGATAAAAACATAGTTAATTTTTTGCCGAGAAATTCTTCTTCGGTAAAGCCATACATTTCAGACCACATCCCATACAAGCCGGTTATATTCTGATTTTTATCGAGCGTGTAAACCAAATCTTGTATTGAGTTAATTACGCTCTTAAAGCGGGATTCGCTTAATTTCAAGGCATCTTCAGTTCGCTTTTTTTCAGTCAGATCATATGCAATTATTGGCCCTGCGTCAGTATTGGCTTCTTCAATCATTTGGGAAGCGGACAAATATTTTTTATTAGCAAGTTTAAGCCGCTTGTTTTCCGCTTTCAGTTTTTCAAATTCCTCTAATAAGATTTTTTTTGTTTTAGAATCATTTTTCATTTAGAAAATTCCCCACATTCATTCTTAGGTATACTAAAGCTAAACGAACTGCCCTTTCCAATTTCACTTTCAACCCAAATTTTTCCGTTATGCTTTTCTATAAAATCGCGGCAGATAATTAATCCTAATCCGCTGCCGCTTTCCTCATCGGTTCCTTTGGTTGAAAAGTGTGTGCCTATTCTAAATAATTTTTCCAGATTTATTTTATCTATTCCAACCCCGGTATCTTTAACCGAAAAAATAATTGAGCCATCTTGTTCGTGAATCGAAATTGTAATTTCACCTCCTTTGTTTGTAAACTTTATTGCATTTGAGATGAAATTCCGAATTACAGTAGCAAGAATGTTCCTGTCAAAAACCGCAAATATATTCTCGTCAAAATTGTTAATGAATTTCAGATCTTTCTTTAATATGCTTTCATTCAATAGCGACAAAGTTTCTTGAATAATTAAAGAGAGATCGTTTGAATCCGGGTTGAACTCAATAGCGCCTCTTTGCGAACGGTTCCAAGTAAGTAAGTTATCAATGAAATTATATTGAGTTTTTAATCCATCGTGCAGTTTTTGCATAAATGTTTTTCTCTCTTCATCGGTTAGCTCTTCATCTTCCAGCAGAATATTAGACATACCGAGCAAACCTTGAAATGGACTGCGCAGATCGTGAGCAATCACAGAGAAGAATTTGTCTTTCATCGTGTTCAAATTTCTTAATTCTTTTTCGGAACGCAATAAAGCTTCCTCGGTTTCTTTTCGGGAGGTGATATCAAAAACGTATGCGTGATAATCTGTTATTTCACCATCGGAATTTCTTATCACGTGAGTGAAATCAAAATACCAGCAATATTTTCCAGCTTTGTTCTTTAACCGGTATTCCTGCTCGAAGTTAAAAATGCCCGCATTAATATATGCTTGAACCTCGTTGGAAACCCGCTCTCTATCATCGGAATGAATTATTTCTTTATAGTTTACCGTATTGGAGAGAAAATCTTCCGGGTCATATCCCAACGTAGTTTTTACATTTTGAGAAACATAATCTGCCGGAGAGTCGAGTGTAGCTTTCCAGTTAAAAACAATAACGGGTCCGCCCATAAATAATTCCCGTTCTTTTCGCAGTTCTTTTTCAGCAATTATTCTTTCGGTTATGTCTTCAACAGTTCCTTCGTAGAATAAAATATTTCCATTTTCATCTTTAACTGATCTGGAATTCTCTCTTACAAAGACAGTTGTATTATCTTTTCTCAGCCACGCTGTTTCAAATCCAATGACTTCGCCATCTCTTTCAATCTTTTCAATAAAAGATTTTCTATCATTCTTCTTAAAATAAGATTTTTTCTTAAGGTTGAGTTCCTGTAATTCTTCAAACGATGAATATCTCAACATTTTTATAAGGGAAGGATTTGCAAGAAGAATTTTACCTTGCGGTGTTGATCGGTAAATACCGATAGGTGAATTTTGGTATAGGTTCCGAGATTGTTCTTCGCTTTTTTCCAAGGCTTCTTGAATAACGAAGCGGTCTGTTATATCACGCCCTATTGCAATTATAACTTCTTGACCAAAGTGTGTTCCTTTATTTAAAAGCACTTCTTTTGGAAATACCTCGCCATTCTTTTTTACGCCCCAGAATTCAAAAGTAGTTGGTTCTCCGGTGCTAAAAGTTTTTTGAATAAACGTTTCAATTTCTTTCATGTTGTTTTTACCCGGTGCAGAAAGGAATTCGGGTGTGAGTCCAATAAATTCTTCCCGTTTATAACCGTATAAATTTTCAGCGCCTTTGTTAACATCTAAGAAAATTCCGTTTTTATCCTGAATGTAAATCGCATCGCTTATAGCGTTGAATAATCCGCGATAACTATCTTCGCTTTGTTTTAATAATTCTTCGGGCTTTTTGTCTTTGCCCAATTTATTTTTCCCGGCAGTGGTTTTCTTTTTCATTTATAGTCTTGTCCTTTTCATTTCGAATGCGTCTTCATTCAAGAAATGAATGTCTTTAAGAAACAGTTCTTTGTCCATCGTTTTTTTTATAATGCCGTTATAGCTAAAAACTTTTGTAGACAACAACTTCATATTGTCAATCAAAAGATAAATTACCACCTCTTTGTCGGAAGCGGTCTCTCTAATTTTTTGTGAAAGAATAATTTTGTCCAGCAAGCTAAGATTATTACTCATAAAAATAAATTTTGGTCGATGTTCTGTAAAAATAGAAAGTCCCTCTGTTCCATTAGAGGCGAGATGAATAGTATAACGTTCTTTCAGTAAAGAGTGGAAAAAGTTCTTGAATTCTGCGTCATTATCCACAATTAATATTTTATCTGTTCCATTTTTACTGTTAACCTGCTCTTTTTTGCCAGACAAATTAATTTGTTTAGACTCATTCAATCGATGAATCATTTTCTGGATTCGCTCAACAGTTATATTTACATCTATTGGTTTCAGAAGATAATCGGTGATATTTTTTTCGCAAAGGTTTCTTATGATTTCTCTATCCCCAACTGCAGTAATGACAATAACGGGAATATTTTTAAAAACTGGATTGGCTCTTATTGCATCTAAAGTTTCAATTCCATCCATGACAGGCATCATCAGATCAAGTAGAATTATATCCGGCATATTTTTTTGTAAAGCAGTCAAGCCACTAATTCCATTATCGGCTTCAAATACCTCGCAGATAAATTTTCTTTTTAGAATTGATTTAAAAAGAGTTCTGATTGATTCGTCATCGTCTATGACTAAAAATTTTAACAATGCCATTCCCGATTTAATGCTTCTATTGTTCTTTTGCTATTGTGAAATTAAATGTTGTGCCGCGTCCTTCTTCACTTTCAATCCAAATTCTTCCGGAATGTTTTTCTATAAACTCTTTACAAAGCAATAGTCCCAGACCCGTTCCCTTTTCTTTTGCTGTACCGTTAGAGGAAAAAATAATTTCCGGGTGAAGAAGTTTTTCAATATTTATTTTTGAAATCCCTATCCCGTTATCGGTTACTGTAAAATGAAAATGACTTTCTTTCTCTTCGCATGCAAGGCGTACAAAACCGCCGTTGTTTGTAAACTTGATTGCATTACCGGTCAAATTTATTAAAATAGAGTGAATCATGTTTTCATCGGCATAAATATATGTTTCTTTTTTAACCGTGTTAATAAGTGAAATGTTCTTATTTGAAGCTGATGGATTAAGTAGATTAAATATTCTATCTATACTTTTCCAAACATCCATCATTTCCGGCTGAAAAGAAATTCTGCCTGATTGAACGCGGGACCAATCGAGAATATTTGTTAACAATGAATTTGTAGTTTTTGAAATCTCTACGATATTCATAGCGAATTCTCTAATCTCATCTTTGTCCAGATTGTTAAGCTCATTCGACAAAATCTCCGCATAACCAAGTAACCCGTTTATTGGCGAACGTAAATCATGACTAATGATTGAGAAGAATTTGTCTTTAGTTGCATTTAGGTGCTTCAGTTCTTCTGTAAATTTTTGTATTTGAATTTCTGCGCGTTTCTGAATTGTAATATCACGTAAAATCATTAACACTTTTTCGTATTCGCTAATAACAAACCGCGCTTCAAAAAAAATCAACTCATCGGGAACTCCACTTCCCAGTTCGAATTCAATTGTTTCCACTTCTCCTGTTAGGAGAGCTTTGTTTATAATATTAAGAATTTGATCGGCGGTTTCTTTAGGAAAAACGCCGTTGACCGAGCGACCTTTAAATTGGCGCGTATTGAAAAAAAGATTTTGATAATTGCCGTTTTTACATTCAAGAAAAACACCGCTGTCTGATAGAACAAAAACCAAATCAGGTAGCGCTTTAAGAATCGAATAATCGCTGACCTGTATTGAGTGAATTAATTTTTCAATTATTGCCAGTTCGGTTACATTTTCAACCATGCAATCAAAATATAAAACATGACCACTACCGTTCTTAACAGCATTAACGTGCTCTTTGAGAAGGAGCGATTGACCGTTTTTTTTAACCCACCTGTTTTCAACTGGCTCTGCTAATTTATTATTTCTTGTATGTGCAGAATATTTTTCCACAGAAAAACAGTTTCTTAATTCATCGTTTGTCTCCAGTCCAGCAATTAAATCATCCTGTGAAGAAAAACCGAGCATTTGGATAAGCGAACTATTGGCAAATGTAAGCGCACCCTCTACCGTAATTCTGAAAATACCAAGAGAAAAATTTTCAATAATATTTTCGTTTTGAATAGAGCCGATTGTACCGTTGTTTTTTTCTTTCATCAAAAAAGTCACATTGTTTGTTTGATATTTATGCCGGTGAAAATAATTTCTAAATCGGAATATTTTTTAATCCTCAAAAAAACAATTCCGATAATCCGCTCTTCTGCTAAAAACATTTCAGAACACCCCTAATTGTGAAAAACAGATTACCCACAATACAAGTTGAATAATGCGCAATTCAAATGCCATTCTATATAATATAGTTCACAGAGCCACCATTCTATTATCGAATATTTGTATGGCTAATTGAGAGTATATTGCGGTTAATTGGAATCAAAACTTTAAAATGGAAATATTTTTAACAGCTGTTGTGATCTGACTGAGCGATAGCATTCATGTGAATAATATTAGCCAATACAGGCAATTTATTTTTGCTAAACGGAGTTCTTAACAAGCAAAATTGAAATTTTCCATTTTTATTCGATAATCATATTAAGATGATCTTGGTCAGCATAAATACAAGGGAAAATTTTTGCGAGATAAATATTCGTCATAGACAATTGGAGGTTTATCTTGTAAAAAAAATAATGATGAATAATAATTCTCATTGGAAGACAATCTCTATTTTTGCATCTCTGTTCAAGGGTGTGTTGGTATTGGGTAAGCGGATAACTCTTAACCTGTTCACAAAGAAAAAATTGATGAGTAAAATTTTTCATCTTGTCTAAGTCCACAGCAATCAATTCTCTTTTAACTTCTTAACAGAAGCATTTATTCCTCCCGGATTAAACTTTTGGATTAAAATCCAGATAATAAAGAGCAGAATTTTAAATTGTTATCATTTTGAAATCGCAGTGTTTGTAAGGGAAATAAATTTAATACAAAAATCAAGGGAGATTTTTTTATGAGCAGCAATTCTGAAAACAAGAATGAATCTACTGAACTCCTGCAGTTAGTCAGTTTTAAAATTGCCAATGAAGAATTCGGTATTGACATTTTGAACGTTCAAGAGATTAACAAGATGACGCAAGTAACAAAAGTGCCAAACTCTCCGGAATTTGTTGAAGGGGTTATCAATCTTCGCGGTAGAGTCATACCGGTTGTAAATTTAAGAGTGAAGATGGATTTGCCAAACAGAGAATATGATAAGGATACACGGATTATTGTTGTAGATCTAACCGGCAAGACAGTTGGATTTTTAGTTGATTCAGTAAGCGAAGTATTAAGAATTCCAAGAAATATTATGGAACCGCCGCCGTCAATAGTTGCCGGTATCAATTCAAATTATATTACTGCTGTGGGAAAATTAGAAGACAGACTGCTCATTCTTTTAGATTTGGACAAAATATTACATCAGGAAGAAAAAGCAGTATTAGAAACCGTAAACTAATTGGGAAGATTCCATCAACTTTAATTTTTGTTCAGCAAAATGTTTGGAATAAGTTGAAACATGATGATTAAATTCATCGGTGAGTGATTTATTCCAAGAGACTACAACAGACATTGACCGCTAGGCGCAGTTCGTGCTAATGGTAAATTATTACGTTCATAAGAGAGAGGCGGTATTAAGCTGCCTTTTCAAATTATAAACAACTAAACAAACTCCTTTTTTGTGATTGCTACTAAACTAAACAGAAATAGGATACTATTTAACAACTTTTATAAAAGAAGTAAATAAAATGACTATATATAAAAACTTAAAAATTCGTACCAAATATTTTGTGCCTGTTGTTTTATCAACAATAGGATTTCTTTTCGTTATCATTTAT
Source organism: Bacteroidota bacterium (assembly GCA_021801605.1). Classification (GTDB taxonomy): domain Bacteria; phylum Bacteroidota; class Ignavibacteria; order Ignavibacteriales; family Melioribacteraceae; genus Fen-1258. Next base: position 6,257 of record JAJYXU010000041.1, on the reverse strand, counting down.
GGTATAAGGCATCTCAATTCAAGTTCTGATTCATTTGTTCAATTCATAAATAACGATCAAACTTTATTGCTTTCCTTAAATAATATGTATGCTCAGGGACTTCAATCCGAACAAGCAACAAGAAATGTACTGCTCAATTCGAGCGATAAAAAAGCAGTTGATAATTATAACAAAGCTGATGAAGATTTTAATACTCATTTGCAATTGGCTAAAATCGCATCGGATGGTAATTCTTTTTTTAATAGTAAGCTTGAAGAAATTGAGAAGATGTGGATGAGTCTTGATAATTTAAAAAAGCAAGTTCAAGAAGCGGCAATTGCGGGCAACCCGGAAGAAGGCATTATTTTGTTAACGAATACCGAAACCCCAAAATGGAGGGAGTTCAAAAAACAAGTATTGGATTTAGTAGCAAAGAAACAAGAGGAAATAAATCCTAAAAAAGTCGAAGTACAAGAAAGCGCGCATTCTGCATTAACAAATATGATTACCTATTCGATTATGATTGTATTATTCAGTTTTATCATAATATTTATTGCAGCTAATGCATTTGTCAAACCAATATTTCAGCTAGAAATTAATGCTGATAAGGTTGCCGCCGGAGATACTGATGTTAATGTAGAGATAAAATCCAACGATGAATTAGGACATCTTTCAAAATCATTTAACACTATGGTTGAAAACATTCGAAATTCGATGAACGAAATTAAACAAAAAGAAATTGCAGCTAAAGAAGCAGCCAGAGAAGCTGAAGAAGCAAAAGCGATTGCAGACGGGCAGAAAGAATATTTAAGTAACTCGGTAAAAAAAATCCTTTCAGAAATGAACAAATTTGAAAATGGGGATATGACGGTTGAACTTAAGGTTGAAAATGATGATGAGATCGGAAAACTATTTGCCGGATTTAATAAAGCGGTAAGCAATGTTGGTAATTTAATCTTGCAAGTAACTGAAGCAGTACAAGCCACAGCCAGTGCAAGTAACGAGATTTCATCCTCATCGGAAGAGATGGCGGCAGGCGCTCAGGAACAAAGTTCACAAACTACAGAAGTAGCCAGCGCAGTAGAAGAGATGACCAAAACGATTATGGAAACAACAAAAAATTCATCAGGGGCAGCCGAGGCAGCCAGAAATTCCGGCACTGTAGCTAAAGAAGGAGGAAGGGTAGTAGTAGAAACAATAGCAGGGATGAACCGTGTAGCCGAAGTCGTGGAAAAATCGGCAAAGACAGTAGAAGCACTAGGCAAAAGCAGTGATCAGATAGGCGAGATAGTTCAGGTAATAGATGATATTGCCGATCAGACAAATTTGCTGGCTTTGAATGCAGCCATAGAAGCAGCACGTGCCGGAGAACAGGGGAGAGGATTTGCAGTAGTAGCAGATGAAGTAAGAAAACTAGCAGAACGAACAACGAAAGCGACCAAAGAGATAGCAACAATGATAAAGCAGATTCAGAAGGATACAGAGGGCGCAGTAATTTCGATGAAAGAAGGTACAGAAGAGGTAGAAAAAGGAAAAAAGCTGGCAAACCGTGCAGGAGAATCGTTGAGGGATATCATCACCGGAGCAGAAGAAGTAGTAGATATGGTCACACAAGTTGCAGCGGCAAGTGAAGAACAATCGAGTGCAGCAGAACAGATTAGCAAAAACATAGAAGCTATAAGCAATGTCGCTCATGAAAGTGCTGCAGGAGTACAGCAGATAGCGCGTGCTTCCGAAGATTTAAGTAGGTTGACTGTCAATCTGCAGGAATTAATATCCAAATTTAAAATTAATGAGACTTCTTCATTTAATCGAATTGACCATAAGAGTAATCAGAGAAAGAGTCGTTCGACTGTAATATCTAATGTCATTTAATCAAGAATACTTTTTATTAATGACGAAAACTTTAGAGTGTTGTAATAAAAATAAATTAAGTGTAGTTCCAATAACTTCAATATCCTCTGCGGACTTTGCATATTCTTTGCGTTCTCCGCGTTAAATTTTTGCAAAAGATAGTTTTTGGAACTACCCTTAAAGAATATTTCAAATAACTGAAAAGGGCAAATAAATGAGAAGGCATTTTACTTTAATAATTGTATTTGGATTTTGCTTAGTCTTTAGTAAAATCGTTTTAGCACAAGCGCAAAATTCTATTCCGGTTACTTTCGGTGGGTCTTTCTTCGGGAATTATTCATATACCGTTCAGGGAATTGACGGACAAGATTTTAACAAGTTTGACATTGAACGTGTGTACTTTACAGCAAAATCTCAAGTATCTGATAATTGGAAATTTCAGATGACAACCGATGTTTATAGAAACTCGGCAGCAGGTACATATTATGCCGGTCTTGCAGTAAGAATGAAATTTGCATTCGTTGATTTCAGTCCATGGTCGTCGCTCTCTATTAAAGCCGGTATGATTCCTGGTTCCTGAAACGGAGCGGTTGAAGCATATTGGAAATACCGCGGAGTTGCTCAAACAGCTAATGACAAATATGGGTATATACAAACAGCAGATCTCGGTTTATCCGTTACCTATTCATTACCAGATAAGTATGGTGAAATAGCAGGATATGTTTTTAACGGTGATTCTTACAATGCCCCGGAATCAAGCCAATATAAAGACATAGTATTGCGTGCATCATTTGTTCCTTTCCCAGGCACTCCAGAATTAAAAACACTTACTGTGGGCGGATATACTTATTTAGGAAAAAACGGTGCTGCCGGATTAAAGAAACAAAGATTTGGCGGGCTGATCGGTTATTCGTACGGCGTAGTGTTAGTTGGCGCTGAGTATGATTCAAGAACTGATGGTGTGGTAAATGCAGCTGATGTTTCCGGTAATGTCTTCTCATTATTTACTGAAATTAAATTACCAATTGCAGAATTACAGTCTAAACTTTCATTACTCTTCCGGTATGATTCTTGCGACCCTAATGATAGTAAAGATAATGACAAGATCAATTTCTTTATTGCAGGTTTAGCCTGGAAACTAAATGAAAAGATATCGATAGTATTAGATCGGCAAATTATAACAACCGATACACGAACGATGAAGAGCAATGCGGGTACGTTTTTAGACAAAGATGAAAAATGGTTTTTACATACAATCTTATCTTTCTAATAAATACGTTTATTTCAGTTTGCGTTTCATCTAATAAACCGAATTATCTGAAAATATTTTTTTGAAATTCGTACACGGGGGACATTAATAAAAAATATAATGGGTTAGCGTGCGGAGGTAGTCAAAAGGTTCTAAAGTCATTTCGAGCTTGCCCGGCTTTGCCAGGCGGGTCGAGAAATGAACTTACGTTCTCTAATCACACTTCGACTCCGCTCAGTGTGACTTGAAAAACATAAAAAACTGCCTCCGACTTATTTAATTTTTACTTGTACTAATAAAGTAAAAAGAAAATTAAACTCTTCGGCAAATTAATCGAATATAAGGACAGATTATAAACATAAAAGGAGCTCAACCATGAAAACTAAATGGAATTACGATATAATTTTCTTATCTATTTTCTTTTTCTCTCTATTTGTCTCAAATGCTAACCGGGCAGAAATACAAAATACAGCTACTGGAGAAGATGAATATTTATTGGCAGCTGAAAAAATGCCAACACCAGTGGGCGGTTTTGAAAGTATTATGAAAAAAATTACTTATCCGGATATGGCACAAAAAACTAGAACTGAAGGAAAAGTTTATGTGTTGATATATGTTAATGAAAAAGGAGATGTAGATGATGTAAAAGTTGTTAAGGGTATTGGATTCGGTTGCGATGAAGAAGCAGTGAAAGCAATTAAGAAAACTAAATTTACACCAGGAGTTGATAAAGGTGTTTCGGTAAAAGCAAAATTTTCACTAGCCCTTGCCTTTAAACTGTCTTAAAATTTAGGAGAATAAAATGTTCAATCTCAAAAACGTAAAGGTAATTCGTAAAATCCAAATAGGATTTTTAATTATTGCTGTAGTGTCAACAATAATTGCCATTAATTCGTTTTATCAAATGAATAAAGCAACGAAAGAAAAAGAAGCACTCTTTACGGAATTTCTTCAACCCCAGAATAAAATTCATGAGCTTGATAGCAAATTCAAAACAATACAATTCACGCTAATGAAATTTTCTGTATCAGCTTTTCAGAGCAAGTTTGCTTCAGAAATTAAATTCATTAGCAAAGAAAAGACTTCTGCGGACAGCATCTTTAAGTATCTCTCTACAAAAGAATTTGATCCAAAAGTGAAAAAAGATATTGAAGAAATTCAAAAGACATGGGTTAATTATAAAACAGTAGTAATAGATGCTATATTAAGCGCAGGGTTGATGCAGGATTATGAAATGGCAAGTGTTGTTGCTACCACCTCGGGCGAGGAAGTCTCGGCACAAATGAAAAATAAATTTAAGGTTGTTGAAGATTATTTGGATGAACGAGGAAATATTTTGAGCGATGGAATTACCGAAGGACTTTATAACGGTAAAATTTTAATTGTGGTTGGAATGGTAATGGGGACTATAGTGTTCGGGCTCGCACTCTTTATTATTGCACCGGCTATTACAAATCCTATAAACGATTTTAAATTAGCGATGATAAATTTTTCTAAGGGAAATTTTAATATTGATCTGAAAGTTGATTCGAAAGATGAATTTGGTGAGATGAAGGAGATGCTTATTCAATTCCGCGATGCGCAAAAAGAAAAAATTAAAGCTGCGGAAAAAATTTCTGCTGGAATATTTGAAAAAGTTACACCGGCTTCTACAGAAGATGAACTTGCAATTTGTTTTAATAAAGAAATTGATACGATTGAAGAATTGAAAAATGAGATAAGCCATTTAACAGAAGCGGCTTCCAACGGCGATCTTACAGTTCGCGGTGCTGCTCAAAAATTTGATGGGGGATTTAAAGAGATAGTTCTTGGAATGAATAAAACTCTTGATACAGTACTTTTCCCTATTAAAGAAGGTACTAAAGTATTGGCAGTTATGGCAACCGGCGATTTAACAGCAAGAGTTGAAGGTGATTATAAGGGCGACCATCAATTGATTAAAAATAGTATCAACGCAGTTTCGGAATCTTTGAATAAAACTCTTATGGAAGTAACGGAATCCGTTTCTGCAACGGCAAGTGCGGCAAACCAAATATCTTCAAGTTCAGAAGAAATGGCTGCCGGCGCTCAAGAGCAGAGCGCTCAAACAAATGAAATTGCTACCGCTATTGAACAGATGACTAAATCAATTCTTGAAAATACAAAGAATACATCCTTTGCGGCAGCGACTGCCAAGAATGCTGGCGAGCAGGCAAAAAAAGGGGGAATGGTTGTTCATCAAACTATTGAAGGAATGAACCGTATTAGCAAAGTTGTTGAAAAATCCGCCGAAATGGTTTTTGCACTTGGAAAAAATAGCGATAAGATCGGCGAGATAATTCAAGTGATAGATGATATTGCAGACCAGACAAATTTATTAGCTCTGAATGCTGCAATCGAAGCCGCCCGCGCCGGAGAACAAGGAAGAGGTTTTGCAGTTGTTGCCGATGAAGTTAGAAAGTTAGCTGAAAGAACAACCAAGGCAACAAAAGAAATTGCAGGCATGATTAAAACTATCCAAAATGATACAAGCGAAGCCGTTCAATCTATGGAACAAGGAACACAAGAGGTTGAGAAGGGAAAACAATTGGCTAACGAGGCAGAAAATGTTTTGAGAGATATTATTGACGTCGCCCAAAAAGTTTCTGATACGGTTATTCAAGTTGCTGCGGCTAGCGAAGAACAGTCTAATTCATCAGAACAGATTAGTAGAAATATCGAAGGTATCAATAACGTAACAAGAGAAACTTCTCAGGGCATTTCACAAATTGCAAGAGCGTCGGAAGACTTGAGTAAGCTCACCATCGATCTGCAAGAATTGACAGCCAAATTTAAAATTGCTAAAGAAACGAGCAGATTAAGCGTACGTAGTAATGGAAAATTAATCCATACATAGAAAAATTTGATTGTAAATAAACATTTTTAAGCAGGCTTTAATTATAAAGGTGGTTAACATTTGTATAAAATTAAAAATATACAGATAAAGCCACCTTTAATTTTTTATTCTACTTTTTTCGCATCTCTATCATCTGAGAATATTAAAAAGAAATTTATATTCATACTTCAGACAAATTTTTTTATTTTTGTCCCCGTAAAAGACTTTGTTCCAGTTAAGTGTTATCGGAAACGGCATATGAAAGATTTTGTACAAGAGAATAAGTTGATTTTACTAGGGAAATTGACAGCTGGATTAGTA
>JAJYXU010000179.1 GCA_021801605.1 Bacteroidota bacterium | reverse complement strand
ACGAATTCTTAACAACTTCTCAGCAGAGACTCTTCGAGCTTTTTCAAAGGAGTCTGGATTCAAAAGAAAAAATCGAGTGAATTTCCATGTAAAGCATACTTGACTTTTTGTAAAGGATGCTATATTTGGGAATTGAGAGAAGAAAATTTTGGCGGAGTATTTATGCTGAGACCTCTGAAAAATTAAGAATAGAACGCAGATGACACAGATTAAACGGATTAACGCAGATTTAATCCGCGAAAATCTGCCAAATCCGCGTCATCTGTGTGCTATTAAAAATGTTGCAGTCCTGTACAATTCTATTTTTCAGAGGTCTCCTCCAGTTAATTATTTCTTTCTTTGTAAAACGAAAGTATAAATGAAAAACATACTCCACATATTACGCGCGGAAAGAAGATTTTCTCAGGAAGATCTGGCTAAACTGTTGGATGTTTCCCGCCAAACAGTAAACGCAATTGAACGTGAGAAGTATGACCCGAGTTTACCGCTTGCTTTAAAGATTGCAAAAGTATTTGATAAAAAAGTTGAAGAAATATTTTTCTTTGACTCTCATAAATAATTTTTTTTGGGCTTTCATTTTCAACAAAATTTTTTACTAAATTGCATTTAGCAAACCCTATCCAAACATTTAACTAAACGAGGAGAAACACAATGGAAGAAATGCAAAACCAAGAAGCTCCAAAAATGTCCTCTGTAGAAAATGAAGAATTTGAATTGAGCCACACAGACAAACTCGTCGGCGTCTTCTCAGAGCCCGGCGCAACATTCGGAAAAATTTCAAAGTTTCCGGCAAAAACTTTGGATTGGGTAATTCCGGTTTTGGTTCTTATCGTAATGATTATTCTAAGTCAAATTGTCATGAGAACTAATCCGGAAATTAAACGTGAGATCAGAGAAAAAGCAATTACAGCAGTTCAAAAAAGTCTCGATGATGCTGTTGCTAAAGGTCAAATGACAAGCGCTCAAGCTGATGAGCGGCTAAACGGTATGGAAGAGACTATGGAGAGCACCGACACAATTCAAACAATAGGATTAGTTGTGGGCACTCCAATTGTAGTTTTTATAACATTTTTTGTCATCTCAGGTTTTTTTATGCTCGTGGCAAAATTTGGGCTTAAAGGTACGGGTACATATAAAGATGTAATGGTTGCCTACGGTCTACCATACTACATCGCAGCAATTTCGGTAGTTGTTATGACGATTGCCGCATTGGCTATGAGTAAACTTTTTACCGGTGTCAGTGTCGCTGATTTTGTTGGGTCGGATAAATCAACGCTATCCGGATTTTTGTTAGGCAAGTTAGATGTCTTTTCGATCTGGTTTTATGTTGTGCTCGGTATCGGTCTGGCTAAGATGAATAAATCTGATGATACAAAGAAATACATTATTACAGTTTTCGCAGTATGGATAGTATTTAGCTTACTCTTCCACTTTCTTGCAAAAGCTGTTCCTTTCCTTGCGGGTTTAGCCGGTTAATAATTCAAAGTTTATCCTCCTCTCAGGGGGAGGATATTTTTTTAAGTTTTTCAATTTCAGATTCCTTCAGCTCCCTCACCTTTCCAACACCAAGATTACCCAGTAAAAGATTTCTAACCCTAACACGTACTAAGCGCAGTGTTGGAAATCCAATTGCGGCAGTCATTCTTCTTACCTGCCTATTGCGTCCTTCTATCAAAGTTAAGCTGAGCCAGCTTGTTGTAATATTTTTACGTTCACGGATCGGCGGAACTCTTGGCTGAAAATCCGGCTCATTAATCATTTTTACTTTGGCGGGAAGTGTTAAACCATCTTTTAAAACTATTCCATCGCGGAGTTTTTGTAAATCATTCTCGGTTGGAATTCCCTCTACTTGTGCAAAATATTCGCGCTCGTGTTTATTCTTCGGATTAAGTAGGTAGTCAGTCAATGCTTTATCGTTTGTTATTATCAGAAGTCCTTCACTATCCACATCAAGCCGTCCAACGGGGTAGGCATCTTTAGGAAAATTATGAAGAGAAGAAAGTGTAAGCCTGTTTTCTTTATCGGTGAATTGCGTCAACACGCCATAGGGTTTGTGTACAATAAAATATTTATTCTTCGTTGTGATTATTTCCTACTCTCGTTATCTATCACTTCAACTGCTTATAATAAATTCCAGTATACAATCTACAAATCCCAGTTAAAAATCAAATTCCAATAACCAGTTTTGGAATTTGGGCTTTGATGATTGATTATTATTTGTGATTTGGCGCTTCAAATTATCGATTGAGGATCTATATCAATTATCAATTTAACATCCCGGTAGCGTGATTTCTGATTGAACTCGATGAATGCATTCATAATTGCATTACGTAAAAATTTTCCGGAAGGATCATATTTTCTGTGACTCTTAATCAAAATCTGAAACCGGTAGCTCCCTTTTAATTTGTATATAATAGCTTCTGTAGGCGGAGTAATCTTCAAACCTTTTTCATGTTTTCTCAGATACTCAAAAAAGTCTTTGGATGCTGAACGCACACGTTCTTCTTTTTCATCTTTCATTTCAATAAGTCCGAGCCGGATAAAGGGAGGATACTCTCCCTGCTCTCGCAGAGGAATTTCTTTTTCATAAAATCCTTTGTAATCATTCAATAAAACTTTTTGCAGAACAAAATGTTTCTGGTTTTGTGTTTGAATAATAACTTCCCCTTCCTTCTCGCTTCTGCCCGAGCGACCGGAAACTTGCGTGAGAAGTTGAAATGTTCTTTCATCGGCTCGAAAGTCGGGAATCCACAAAGAAGTTTCTGCCGAAATAACTCCAACCAAAGTTACATTCGCAAAATCGAGCCCTTTTGAAACCATCTGCGTTCCGACAAGAATATCAATTTCCCCTTTTCTAAAACTGTTTAGAATTTCTCCGAGTTTTCCTTTTTTGTTGATCGAATCCGAATCAATCCGTTCTATCTTAACATTTGGGAAATAGAAATCGAGTTCATCCTCGACCCGCTGGGTGCCTGTTCCAAAAAATTTTAGACCAAGCGAACCACAAAGAGGACAAGCTTTTGGAACCGGTTTAACAATTCCGCAATAATGACACTGCAATATATTTTTGCTAAGATGATGAACCATCGGAACGGAACAGTCTGGACATGTTATAACTTCACCGCAATCGTTGCAGAACACCTGTGTTGCAAATCCACGCCGGTTTTGAAGTATGATCACGCTTTCTTTTTTCTTCAAACGATTGCCGATTTCATCCAGCAATTCCCGCGAGAAAATGCTTTCCATCCGCTTCTTTTTCTTTTCAATCGTAACATCAACAAGTTTTATCTTCGGAAGTTTTGCATTATCAACCCGTTCATTTAGTTCAAGAAGATTATATTTTCCGTTAAGTGCGTTGAACATACTTTCAACCGACGGCGTTGCCGAACCGAGAAGTACCGGACAGTTATTAAATTTTGCTAAAATTATTGCCGCATCGCGTGCATTATATTTTGGCGTGATCTCCTGCTGTTTGTAGCTGGTATCATGTTCTTCATCCACCACAATCAATCCAATATTTTGAAGCGGTGCGAACAAAGCCGAACGAGGACCAATTACAACTTTAGATTTACCTGCAATAATTCCGCGCCATGAATCATACCTTTCGCCCAGAGACATTCGGCTGTGAAGAACCGCTGTACGGTCTACAAAGTAATTAAAAAACCGTGAGGTGATTTGAGGCGTTAGAGAAATTTCCGGAACGAGAATTATTACACTCTTTCCATTCTCAACAACTTTCTTTGCAAGTTCAATATAAACTTGTGTCTTACCGCTGCCGGTAACACCGTGAAGAAGGAATGTCTCAAAAAGATTTTTGTCTATAGTTTGTCCAACACGCTCTACGATCTTTTTCTGGTAATCTGTTAAATCAAAAGTTTTTGTTTCTTCTTTATAAGACTCGGAATAAGTGCGTTCGACTTCTTTATCAAAAATTTCTAAAACTTGTTTCTTTTCTAAACTGCCGACAGTTGACGAAGCTGATTTTGTTTTCTTCAAAAGCTCGCTCAAAGAAATTGGCTCTTTTACCGAAAGAAGTTCAAGAAGAAGAACAACTTGTTTAGGAGATTTTTTTTCAATCTCCGGCATTAGTTCATAAATTTCATCCGGCGGCTTTGCTAGTTTTACAAATTTCACCTTCTTCACTTTTACTTTGGCAGATGTAATTTCATCTAGCAATGAAATTGCGCCGATCTTTTCTAAAGAACGAAGCGAAGAGTAAATGTTTTTATTTTTTACTTCTTTCTGCAATTGAGAAATATTATGAACCTCTTTTTGAGAAAGCGCGGTTAAAAGTTTTGCGCGTAGAGAGGTTTTTTTTCTCTCTTGATTTAACAGCTTAAAGCAGAAATCTTTGTCACTTACTACTCGCCGTTTAGATTCAATTTCGGTACCATAAGGAACGGAATTTCTTAATGCTTCGCCAAGCGAACTCAAATAGTATTCGGAAATCCATTCGTAAAATTCTAAAGCTCTTTTATCGAAAATCGGATTGGCATCAAGCACATCATTAATCGGTTTTATTTTTTCTTTTATATCAGTTGAATCTGAAAGGCTAACAACAAAACCAGTTAATACACGTTTACCAAACGGCGCAACTACACGCACACCAATCTTAACGGAGTCAATCAGTTCATCCGGAATAGAATAAGTGAACGCATTTCTAAATGGTAATGGAAAAACAACCTGACAAAACATTTTTTAGCTTCTAGCTGTTAGCAAATAGCCGTTAACTAAAAGCTAACGACTTTGTTAATATAAAGAAAGCAGTACTACATTGCATAAGAATGGGGATTGGATTAATTTTATTGTAGTTGGTTAAAAATTTTTAGCTTAGAAATACTTGAGCACATCATGAAAAAAATAATTTTACTTTTTACATTTTTTGTTTTGTTAACAGCTTGTTCAAATAAAAGAGAGGATCTGGAACTCTTCAACGCAGAATCTTTTGCTTATTCAATGGATTCCGGCTGGGAATTAAATGCAACTGTCCGCGCTAAGGGATTTGAACAGGATAAAAACGGCAATAAGTTCACGGCAAAACTTTCTTACTTTGCGGAGTTGGAGACTCCCGACGGAAGATTGTTGGAAAAAATTTCTTCCGGTAATGTTGATAAAACTTCCGCCGAAAAATTAATTGATATCCCGATAGAGACTCAAATTAAACTTGATTCTACTTTCGTAACTGGTAATTACAAAATCACTTTTTTTGTTAAAGATGAACTTACAGGAAGAAAAGCATATTTATGGAGTTTTTTTGAATTAAGTAACTGATGTTACGCACAGACATTATTATTTGTCATTCTGACCCCGATTTATCGGGGGAAGAATCTAAAAACTTCTTTTTCGCTATTCTGAGATTCTTCACTCCACTTCGTTCCGTTCAGAATGACACCTTGCGTAAGGTGAATTAAGTAAATAAAAAAAGAAGTTGTCTCAAAAGTATTTTTCAAGTCACACTGGGCGGAGTCGAAGTGTGATTAGAGTATGTAAGTCCATTTCTCGACCCGCCCGGCAAGCTCGAAATGACTTTAGAGCCTTTTGACGACCTCTTTTCAATTACAATCTCATTCATCAACTCAAAAAAATTTATTTTTTTATGGTGTTTGTGGTCTAAAATTATAACTATTCCAAACTGCCGACTTCTTGTTCAACCTCTTCCAATATTTCACAACTTTTTACAACCTCTTTCATTTTTGTATGATCGGGATAAAGCGGACGGTCAACATCAAGATGATCAACATATTTTCTTACAACCTGTTTTGCTTTTGTAACACCATTACCGTTTGTGAATTCTCTAAAATCTAGAGCTTGAGCCGCAGCAATAAATTCAATTCCTAGAATTCCGTATGCGTTATCTATTATCTGCCCGTTCTTAATTGCGGTGTTCATTCCCATCGAAACAAAATCTTCTTGATCTGCGGCAGCAGGTATAGATTGAATTGATGCTGGCGCGGATAAAATTCTTTGCTCAACAATTAATGAGTCGGCTGTGTATTGGCTAAGCATCAAACCGGAAAACATTCCAGCACCTTTTGTTAAAAAGTCGGGCAACCCAATACTTAATGCGGGATTCAATAAACGGTTCAATCTACGTTCAGATAGAACGCTAACCATCGTTACTGCAGCACTGATCATATCCATCGGTAATGAAACCGGTGTGCCTTGAAAGTTTGCACCCGTAAGCGTGAGCTTATGTTCCGGCATAAAAATGGGATTGTCGCCAACACCATTTAATTCAATTTCAACCTGACTTTTTGCATAAGCAACGGCATCGTGAGCGGCGCCGATAACCTGCGGAGAAGATCGCATTGAATAAGCATCTTGAACTTTAGATTTCAGTTTACCGGTTTGAAGATCGCTTCCGTTTATGCATTTTAGTATTGCTTTAGCACTGCGTACTGCACCTTTGAATCCGCGTACTTCATGCAAACGGGTATCGTATGGTTTTAAGTTTGCGAATAATGCTTCGAGAGTCATAGCACAAGCAATCTCAGCTTGCTTCAACCAGCGGTTTATATCATAAAGATGAATTGCACTCATGGCTGTAAGAAGATTTGAACCGTTAATTATACCAAGTCCATCGCGCGCTTCGAGTCCGGGAATTTTAATTTCTGCTTTTTCGAAAGCAACTTTGCCGGGTAGTTTCTCTCCTTTGAAAAATGCATCTCCTTCGCCCATTAGCAGTAGTGCTATTTGACTCATCGGCGCCAGATCTCCGCAAGCACCAACCGAACCCTTCTGACATACGAACGGCGTAACTCCTTTGTTTAACATTTCGATAAGAGTTAAAGTTATTTCGGGACGAATGCCGGACATTCCATGGGCATGAACATTTATACGTCCCGCCATTGCGCCGCGCACATATTCGATAGGTGCAGGGTCGCCGATTCCGGCAGCATGATTATAAATCAAATATTTCTGAAATTCTTTTACCTGCTCATCATTCAACACAACTTCGGAAAATTCACCAATGCCGGTGTTAACTCCGTACATAATTTCATGCGCATTAATTTTTTCTTCGATCATTGAGCGGCATACTTTGATTCTTTCAAGAGCTACGGGCGCTAATTCTACTTTTTCATTGTGGCGGGCAATAGCAACAACTTTTTCAACTGTTAGATTTGAACCATCAAGAACAACTGACATAATATATCCTCCAAGAGATAGAAAATTGACTAGTGAAACTTAAGAAGAGTTTATCAAAAAGCGATTAAGAAAGTTTTGTAAGTTACACGGTATAATTACCGATTAGCCCGTCTAATTCAAAAAATAAAGGAAGGAATGAACCTATATACAATTGTTTTCATTTTGGTAACTGTTCTGATTTTAATTGGGCTCACGCTGTTTGGTTTGCGGATTATGAAAATTGACAAATGGATTGACCGGAAGGAAAGAGTCGGAAAGGAAAGCATCTATAAAGAGAAAATTAAAGACGGTAGTAAAAAGCCGGAATAAATTTATTCCGGTCTATTTTTTACAATGCGTTGAATTTTATCGCGAACAGATTTATTAGTACGGTAAGTTATCACAATTTTATCTTCTTCATAATCTGCCGAAAGAATTTCTGCCAGGTCATAAAGCTGCGAGACAAGTTTTGACTCATGGGGTTTCAATTCAATTGTGCTCTCTACAAAATTTTGTTCATAAATATCGAGCATCATTTTTCTCAAATTCCCGATGTTCATTCCCCGCTCGGCAGAAATTAAAATACCGTCCTTAAATTGCTGGGATATATAATCCATACGGTTCTTGTCTTTTAGAGCATCAACTTTATTGAAGATTTTAATCTGAATTTTTTTATTGCTGTTTAATTCTTCAAGTGTTGATTCAACAACTCTAATGTGATCTTCAAAATAATCATTGGAGACATCTATTACGTGAAGAATCACATCGGCATCTTTTACAACATTAAGGGTTGTCTTGAATGATGCAACGAGGTGATGTGGAAGTTTGCGTATAAAGCCAACAGTATCGCTCAACAAAATCTTTTTATTTTTTTCGATCTCGAATGCACGCGTGGTTGAATCTAATGTTGCAAACAATTTGTCTTCGGCAAGAACACCGGCTTCCGTAAGACGATTCAGCAAAGTAGATTTGCCTGCATTTGTATATCCAACCAAGCATGCGGTAACAAATTCTTTTCTTCCGGCGCTTTTTGTTTCCTGATGAGCTTCAATTTTTTTTAGATTCTCTTTCAGTTTACTTATGCGTGTACGGATAATTCTTCTGTCGGTTTCAATCTGTGTTTCGCCGGGACCTTTTGTACCAATGCCGCCGTACTGTTTTGATAAATGCGTCCAAGCCCGGCTTAAGCGCGGCAGCATATATTGCAATTGAGCAAGTTCAACTTGTGTTTTAGCTTCGCGTGTTTTTGCATGAGATGCAAATATGTCAAGAATCAAACCGCTCCTGTCTAAAATTTTCCTTTCTAAAAGTTTTTCGAGGTTTCGAACTTGTGTTGGATTCAAATCATCATCAAAGATTACAAGTTGAATGTCATTCAATTCTATCAACTGCTGGATCTCTTCGGCTTTTCCTTTACCGATAAATGTTGCCGGATCCGGTCTATGGCGGTCTTGCGTAATTTTAAATATCACATCGGCACCGGCTGTATCGGCAAGTAATTCCAATTCGCCAAGATGTTCATTCACCTGATCTTTTGAATAATCACCCGTTATCACCGCAACAAGTATTGCCCGTTCTTTTTTTCTATTAATGATTTCAATCATTCTTGATGCTCGATTCTGGATACTCGATTTTAGACTCCGGTTAATTGAAAATGGTCATTGTAAAATTACAGGATTCCGGATTGGAAAGTTATTGGTCTAAAAATATGTCCATACTCCTTTTTTAAAAAAATTGTAGATGGCACGCAGATAAACACTGATCAAACTGATTTACACAGATTAAAATCAGTGGGAATCTGTTAAATCCGCGTTCCTCTGTGTTCTATTATAAAAATTGCTTTCCTTGTAAATCTTATTCTTAGCAATCTCAGCGGCTTAATTCAACCATTTCTTTTTTAGAACTTCTCGCCACAATTGATTCTAAAATTGCCAGGAACAGAACTACCATTAGTAAATATTTCCAAAGTTCGGTGCCGAATCGCGATTGATAAATTACTTTTGAGAAATCATCGATAGGAGTAAATGTAAATAATTTTCCATCGAACCCGATCAGTTTAAGATACTCTTTAAAATCGGAATCGCTTGCTTTTTCAGTGAGCGATTCACGCGGATTATTGTTAACATAAATATAATCCAGCAATTTATTACCAGAATAAAATTTATAGGTACCGGCTTCATCTGTCTTTCTGTAAGAAAAATAATCTTTATTTGAAAGCGAATCTGCATCAACATATTCTTTGGTCCCGTCTGGTTTTTGCACAATTATTTGTTCGGAAGTTCGTCCTGAAATGTCGGCTGTAATTTCATGTCCAGTTATATAATTATTTTGTTCTTTTATTTTAGATACCGAATAAAGAATTAACTTATTGATCATTGGTGCAAAAAAACCCTTGAGTGGAAAATTATTCCAGCTTAAAACCGGTGCCGAATTGAACAGAAATACTTTTCCGGCTCCAACTTTGTATTCACTTAGGAAAGAAGAATTATCGAACATAGAGATTATATTTTTCCCTTTACTTCCAGGTGTAACTTTGAAGTAGTAATAGACGTCCGGCGATTCTATTTGCGGTAGTTTTTTATTTTCAAACAGATCTGCGAAAAGCGGGTTTTGAAAATCAATTTTATCAATTTGCGCAGGTTTCTCTTGAGAATTTAATTTTCCTAATAAGCTGGGCGGCGCATTAACATTTATTGCATTACAAAGTTTCTGAAAATTTTGAAGTGTGCTCTGCGATCCGGGCATTACAACTGCCTTTCCTCCGCTTTCTAAATAACCAATAAGATTTTTCCAATCATAATTTTTCTCCGAACCGATTACAATTACTGCATTATAGTTTTTCAAATTTAGCGAGTGCAATTGTTCAGCTGCGGTTGTGGTAATTTTTATTTTTTGCTGCGGATCTTCAACTGCGAGCTTAATAAATTTTGCATCCTCTGGAAGATCGGTTAGAATTAACAAGGAAATTTTATCGGGCACATAAACGCTGAAATATCTCTTGTTGTCTTGTAAGATTTCATCATCTTCAAGTTCAGTATAAATTTCTACCCGACCTGTATCTGCAAGCGTCGTCTCAAAAGTGGTTTCTTTTGTTTCACCTCCGACAAAATTTAAACTTTGCTGTGCGCTTCGTTTTCCATTTACGAAAAGAGAAACAACGGAATTATTTACAGACTGGGAAGAATAATTTTTTACTCGGGCAGTGAAGCTAACAGCTTTCCCTTTCTCAAAAATTTGATTATTGGGCATTAATTCTTCAACTCCGAGATTTACAGCGTCTTTCCCGCCGATATTCACCAAATACATTCTTGTATTTTCATCTAGTATTCCGGAAAGATTTGCCAGTTCGTTTTGAGAATTAAAGATTCTTCCCTTTTGGAGATCAGTAAGGAGATAAATCTCTTTGTTGAAATTTTTAGATTGATACAATACTTGAGCGGCTTTAATAACTGCCTCATTCAAAGTTTTAGAAACAGACGAGATTTGTAATTCTTCAATTGATTGAAGAGCTAGTCTGAAATTCGTTGTTGGTTTTGAAACTTCATTAGATAAATCGCCGACAGAAATAAGAGCAATTTCGTCACCATCTCGAAAATTACCAAGGAGATTTTTTGCAGTTTGTTTTGCCTGATTTAGATAGGATCCTTTTTCAGTCACAACTGACATACTGAAAGTGTTGTCGATAATTATAACTGCGGTTGTTTTTGCTGCAGATGAATTTCCCAGCGAAAAACTTTTAGCTGTTGGACGGGCAAAAGCCATCACCAATAAAAGAATAATTGCAATCCTTAGCAAAAGTAATAACCACTGTTTTAGCTTTATCCTTTTGATCTTTGTTTTTTGCAGTTCCTTCAAGAAAGCAAGCGTGCTGAACTCGATCTTTTTCAGTTTGCGCAGATTGAGAAAGTGCAGCACAATAGGAATTGAAGCGGCAAGCAAACCAAATAAAACTGCTGGATTAAGAAATGTCATTTTAACTCTTGATAGTGTTCTTAGTCTTGATCATGATCTACGCTTGAAATGTGAAGGCATATTCATAAGTATAAGAGCAAGATCATGAGCAAGATTTTTTATTAGTAACTGATGTTACGCAAAGACATTATTATTTGTCATTCTGACCCCGATTTATCGGGGGAAGAATCTAAAAACTTCTTTTTTGCTCGATTGCGAGATTCTTCACTCCACTTCGTTGCGTTCAGAATGACACCTTGCGTAAGGTAACTTAGTAAATTTTTTGAATCGCTGTTGATTTAAAATAGTGCGAAAGTATCTCATCAAAACCATATCCAAGTTCGCCCATTACTGCGGCACCGATTTGACAAAGACCAACACCATGTCCCCATCCTGCACCGTGCAGAATAAATTTCTGCGGAATATCATCTACAATATTTTCTCGTGTAACAATAAAAGCAGAACTGTAAAGATGAGTTTGAGAAAGCGTTCTTCTTATTTCCAGTTCTTTGCCGATTGTAAGTACTTTTTTTGTGCCGGAGATTTTTAATTTTATTATGCGGCCTGAATTTCCGCGAAGTACCGGAATTATATCAATAATATTCCCAAAATCAATTCCGCTTTTTCTATTTATGATTTCCGAAAGTTCATCCTGGGTATATTCAACTTTCCAACGGAAGAAATTATTTGTCGGGCGGTCAAAATCAACAAGAATTTGTGAAAGGATTCTATTATCAGATGTATTACAGAACGCATTGGGATTGCTTTTAATCCACCGCTCGGCAAATTTTTCTTTTGTTAAATCAGTTTCGGCACTATCAAGTTCGAACTTATAATCAATGATAGATGATAAATAAGGGTGATGTTCCGGTTCCCAAACATTTTCAAATGCTTCAGTAATTCCGCCGCAACATTTTGAATAACGCGTATCGCAGATTTTGTTTTCATATGTTAATGCAAGTCCGCGCGTCTCCGTAATTGCATCTGCAGCTTTATCGCTTATGATTTTAGTTACTCCCTGATAACGTTGACAATGGTCGTCGGCGCATAAATCATAATTCTCATGATCTTCTCTATCATACCAACGTAAAATTTCTTCGGCAGAAATTGATTCGCTTACCGGTTTTTTATTTTTCTTTTCAAGTTGAGAAAGAAGCCAACCCCTCGATACAATTGCATGGGCTTTTAATAATTCGAATGAACTTTGCGCGCTCATCTCCGAAGAGATAACGCTTATAAGATATTCTTCCAGAGGTAAAATATTTACTGCAGTGAGCTGATCTTTTTCAATTATTAATTTTAGTGCGCCGCGAAAACGCTGGCTTTCTTTTTTCTCCCAGTGAAAATTTTTACCAATCACTACATCCCTTAGAAGAAACGATTCCGTCTCTAAGTCGTTTGGTGCAAATGTAAATTCCGGTCCGGCTAGAATTTCTTTTTTCTCGTGATAAAGAGTAATTCTTCCGCCGTCAAGTTTTGCCTTAAACCGTCCGCTGAATTTCTTTTCAGAGAATTCCTGGACGAATTCGCCGTAGAGATCAAATCGGATTTCCTTTGAAGTAAGAATGCCAACGCTGATTAATGGTTCTTTCATAGAATCTTTTATAATTACTTAGATGTAATATAACAATGGAAGTCATAATTAGATAGGGTAATAGCTGTCCGCTTTAGAAAGTACTTCAATCAAATTGCAATTCAGCGTAGTGGTTATGCCTGTCATATGAAGTTGTTTTGCGATTCGATCTCACCTTCTGATCGTTTGTCTCTAGTCAATACGATCTCGCAGAGTATGCAGTTCCGGCTACAGGTCCGTTTGGGTGAGGTGAAGTATTTCTGAAGAACACCGGAATTGTCTGGCAATTACGCTCGCCACAATCTTTAGTTACATCGAAATGCAAATGTAAAGGTGAACCTTCTGCACCACTGCTACCGCTCAGAGCGATTGTATCACCTTGTGTAACAATTTGATCTATGTCAACAAGAGCACCGTTTTTCGTTAGATGTAAATATCTACCGAATGTACTGTCTGAATGCATTACAATAACGAGATTCTCCTTTCCGGCTTCGGTGTCAGTGTCGGAAAAATGCTCTACAAGATAAACCACTATTCCCCCACGTGCGGCAGTAACTGTTGAACCGATTGGCATTGAGAAATCAACTCCATACGAAGAGACTCCCATGTGAGAGTACGGACCATTCCACCCTTGAATGCATGTATAAGTTTTACCAATCGGGTAAGGAAGAACGTACTCCGAGTTACTTTGCGAGGAAGGTGTTGGCAGTTCACCGTTGTCTGATTGACAGACAAAACCACCAAGGCACAAAGTCCGACAATGGTTAAAACATTCATGGTTGCTCCTTTTTTTATTGTTCAATAGATGTTAACCAAAATAATTTCCAGAATGCGCAGATGCATGGCTTCATCAACAGATCACTTAGGAATCTCCACAATCAGATTGGTCGCAAATTGTAATAGGTCTCATCGGCAGTCATTGGGACAACCACGAGATTGATTCTTTTATAACCATATAGTTTTACAAACATTTCAACAATCTAAGCTGCTGACTTTTCATATAACGGCATGAAAAACTGGCGCCAAATAAATTTAACTCCCAAGCAGAAAAACCAGTGTAAGAAAAACCGATACCTTTTTTTTGACACCCAAAAAGATCACTTGCTCGACCATTCGTAAAAACCAGAAGAGCGAAAACGTAATCATAAGCGTCTTGCCTAAACTCGTCTGAATCAACTCTGTCCTATGAAAAAAGACACATATGCCATTACCAGAAATATGAAAGTTAGACAGAGATTTAGAATTTACATACCAAACGATTGATATGCATAAGTGAAGCCAAGTCCTTTTTCCAGTGGAAAATTCGCCAAAACATGAGATGAAATATGGCAAACCCCAGATTGAAAACGCCACCGATGAAAATAATTGTCGCAGTGAATTTATTCATGATTACTTATTCCCACTCTGATCTAAAGCAGCAATTGTAGTTAATACTATGTACACAACATTACGTTTATCTTTTAAAGTTGGATAGACGCCATAACTTTTTATTTATTTCGCTTTTGTATTGCATGACTTATTTGAAAATTAGAAAAGAGATTTAGTTTTGTCAATCCATTTGTTCTGACAGCGATTAGCCATCAATTCAAAGAGAAAATAATTGATATTGAAAAAGGATTAACTCCCTTTTCATCCTTTCGGTCTATTACACCTTATTGTAATAATTGATATACTTTATTAAGTGACTGATGAGAATTTCCTCTGTTTGACGAATGAGGGAAATCTCTACTGATGGACATTTGCATGAAGTTACTGTTGATTAAAACAAAAACCCAATCCTGAAGTGTTTATTCTAAAAAAATAAAAGGAGTACAAAATGAAACTAACAAATCAATCGGTTACTTTCCTTTTTACACTGTTCATCCTAAGCGTTATTAGTATAGTGGGTTGTTCTTCTACGGGTATTAAGCGTTCGGAAAAAGCAACTACAACTATGCAAACCATGGACGATGATATTAAATCAGTTGGCGTGCAGTTGGATGCCACCGGAGCGTCACTTGATGAACTTACAAAATCCGGTCAATCAGATGTGAAGAAGGCTTTCAATTTATATACTGACAACGTTTCAAAAATAGAAAAAATAGAAAAAATAGAAAAAAGTTTTGCCAAACACGCCGATGAAATGCAAGCCCACGGTAAAGACTATTTTGAGGAATGGCAAAAGGACGGCGACAAATACAAAAACTCGCAGATACAGCAACTCAGTGAACAACGCCGTATCGAACTTAGCGAGATTTATGGAAAGATAGCTCAAAATAGTATAGGTGTGAAAGAGGCTTTCAAAGCTTATGTGTCCGACGTTAAAGAAATTCAGAATTACCTTTCGAACGATTTGACACCAAAGGGAATCGACTCAATAGGAGTTGTTCGAAACGACAAAGGTACTTTTACTACAAAATTAGTAGGCCGATACCAGTTGCGTAATGATTTCCGGTTAGAAGTCGGTTTAGGTGTTGCCGATGATTCTGACGGCAAGAGTCTCAATGCCGACGTCGCACTGACGTGGGGTACAATAAAACAGAATAACTGGAACTACTATGCCTCTCTCCGTTTTGGAGCTGCAAAAGGCTATCCTGGAAATGTTTTTGGGTCAGGCGATCAAATACCGGTAGATGCGCTGTTTCCGATTGTAAACCTTGGTGCACAAGGACACGTCTCGGACACCCAGAAGTTCATTTTCTGCTGCAAGGCATCCCGGTGTATAGTCCAAGCAGAATAGTGCAAACAATAAAAAGCATAACGGCAAGAGAGATGTTTAAGAGAATGCCTGAGATAAGAAAAGAATTATGGGGAGGGGAGTATTGGAGTAAAGGATATTATATATCGACAGTAGGAGTTCATGGGAATGAGAATAAGATACAACAATATGTCAAGGAACAAGGTCGAGAAAAAGAGTATAACATAATTCACAAGAACAATTAACATTATTCTGATACCTCGAAGCTTGCTTCGAGGAGCTTCATTCTAGCAATAGACCAAACCGGCGGAGATGTAATACCTCGCATCTCTAAGGAGTAATATATCGCTTGTGGTCCATATTGCATGAAATGTGTTATCATTAGCTGTTTGCGTGTTTCTATTACAAGTTCTTCGATTCTATGATCGATTTTCTTTTTTATTGTTGTGGGTCTGCGTGATTGTTCTTTGTACCAGTTTTGTCCGTCTTGCCTTGTACAACGGGAAGCAGGTTCATTGAGTCTATACCGACCCAGCCATTTATAGAGCCATGCTCTTGAACATTTGAGCGTTATACATATACCGCTGATTTTGAATTTGTTTTTCCAAAGTTCAACAGCTTTTATTCGTTTCCGTTCTTTGTTTAGATTTTTCTCTTCCATTGCAATCCCTCTTTTTTTTGAGAGAGCAATTGAAAGATTTTTACTATCACTAGAAAATGTACACGGTGTTTGCTAATTCACTACTACTAACTGTAGACGATCTCTTGCTTTTTTTGTGTACACGATGTTCTGCTTATTGTCAATTAATCAAGTGCTGGTCTCATTCGGAGATGCAGCCACAACGCGACGCATCATTGCTGCCGTTCAGAAAGAGGGTACTTGCTGGGCAGGCGGATCGGTCTGGCAGGGACACACTGCGATGCGCATTAGTGTCTCGTCGTGGGCAACGGTGGATCAGGATGTAGAACGTAGCCTTGAAGCGATGATTCGCTTGGCAGCGGAGATACGGCAAGGCTAGTGTCTCGTCAATTATGTAGTGTCGGGTAAAGCCTTTTCAATTTTATTCTTGCATCCTTAGCTGTAAACTGCCAATTGATTTTTGAGTTCATATTATTCCGGTGGTTTTGCCACGCCTCGCAT
>JAJYXU010000147.1 GCA_021801605.1 Bacteroidota bacterium | reverse complement strand
GAACGCAGATGACACAGATTAAACGGATTAACGCAGATTTAATCCGCGAAAATCTGCCAAATCCGCGTCATCTGTGTGCTATTAAAAATGTTGCAGTCCTGTACAATTCTATTTTTCAGAGGTCTCTTTTTATTATTGGGTGCTTTGTATTTGGCAGAAGGTTTACTAAACCTATTTAACGAAGATAGTTTTCGAATTCTTACCGGTTTACAAATAGTTTTTGGATTTGTTTTCTTAATTCCAATGATATTTAAAATGAGTCAACAAGAAACACAAGATTGGTTTCACACAATTAAGTTATATACAAAGAAAAAATGAGTTACCAAGTTTTATTGAAAGTATAAATCTGTTTAAAGAAAAAAATAGTATTAAATAAGAACAGCTATCTTGCCCGCGTCTGCCCGACCACTTCTTCGAATCGGTCGTAGTGAGTTTTTTTTGTTTAGTTTATCAAAGCTGGTTGTTCTTTTAAGTGTGATTAGCAAACAAAATTAATTAACAAAAAATAGTTATGTTGACAAAAGCTGCATTGCTATTCTGGGCGGCGGGCTAAACAACGCCGTTGGAAGTGTTTGTAAAATGATGATTAATTCGGCTTAAGCTGAATTAATAATACACCGGAAGAGTGAATCGGGAATATCCGCAGAGGCAGTTCATTAAAAAACTTATTCAAGAATCTACTTACGAATTTGCCCCAGAACCTCATCTGTAATTTTCTTTATTAATTCTTTAATCGGAATTTCGGCTTTAGAACCGACGCTAAATGATTCGGAATTCTTTGTCTCTGAAATGCAAGTTGCCGTTGTTGTTATGCCAAATTTTTCTCTTTGATTTATCAATTTATCAATTTGTTCTGGAGAAAAAGTGTTCATCTTTCCTAATTGAAGAGAAACAAAAACTATGTTTGCTAAGTGCTCAACCGTTTCCATTTTGTGATACGCACTTAAAATATCTTTTCCTACAGCAACCACACCATGATTTGCCAATAGAAATGCATCGTGGTGTTTTAAATATTTCAGCATAGAGTTGAAATACTCATCTGTGCCGGGAGTCCCGTATTCTACAAGTGGAACAGAACCAAGAGAAATGATTACTTCGGGAAGAACGCACATATCCAAAGGAATGCCCGCAACGGCAAATCCGGTAGCATAAATTGGATGTGCGTGGCATACGCTGTTAACATCGGGTCTTTCTTTATAGATTTGTAAATGCATTGGAAGTTCAGAAGACGGTTTTTTGTCTCCGCCCAAAACTGCGCCTTCAAGATTTACAATCAGCAAGTCGGACGGTTGCATAAACCCTTTGCTAATACCAGAGGGAGTTATTAAAATTTTTTGTTCATCAAGACGCACGCTAATGTTGCCGTCGTTAGACGCCACGTATCCTCTGGCATAAATTCTTTTTCCAACCTCGATAAGATCGTTCTTAAGTGAATATAAACCCTGTCCCAACTTAAAACTCCGTACAAATTATTTTGTTGAT
Organism: Bacteroidota bacterium; assembly: GCA_021801605.1. Taxonomy (GTDB): domain Bacteria; phylum Bacteroidota; class Ignavibacteria; order Ignavibacteriales; family Melioribacteraceae; genus Fen-1258. The sequence goes on along the minus strand of JAJYXU010000147.1, from coordinate 15,076 downwards.
GGAAGAATCATTTCAACATCGCTATGAGGGCGAGGAATGACATGGACAGAAACAAGTTCGCCAACTCTTTGCGCTGCTGCAGCGCCTGCGTCTGTTGCGGCTTTTACCGCACCAACGTCTCCGCGCACCATAACCGTTACATACCCGCCACCGATTGTTTCTTTGCCAATTAATTTTACATTTGCTGCTTTTACCATAGCATCTGCAGCTTCAATTGAACCGATTAGTCCTTTTGTTTCAATCATACCTAATGCTTCTAACGTCATTTATAACTCCATATTCAATTTGAAATTTTTTCTCGTGAGAAGATATACACATAGTAATATTTTAACCCCACGGAAGTTTGTTTAAATCAACATTTCCGCCGGAAAGAATTAGACCAACACGCTTGCCCAGAAATTTTTTCTTATTTTCTAAAACTACGGCAAGAGGAACTGCGGCGGAGGGTTCAACAATAATTTTCATCCTTTCCCAAATCATTCTCATGGCAGAGATAATTGTTTCTTCTTCAGTAGTAATTATTTCGCTTACATTTTTTTGAATTATAGAAAAAGTTTTTTCACTTAATTGAGCGAGCAAGCCATCGCAAATAGTTTTTGGATTTGTAGATGGTTGAATGGCGCCGTCCCTTAATGAACGGAATGCATCGTCTGCGCCTTTTGGTTCTGCGCCTATGACTTTTGTGCCGGGAGAAAAATATTTTGCGCTCAAACAAGTTCCGCTTAATAATCCGCCGCCGCCAACCGGAGAAATTAGGTAATCTATTTCACCCAGCTCTTCAAAAACTTCTTTAGCACAAGTTGCCTGTCCGGTTATAATAGTATAATTATCATAAGGATGAACAAACGTAGCGCCGGTTTCTGCAACAACTTTCGCAAGAGTTTCTTCCCTTGCTTTAAGAGTCGGCTCGCAAAAAATTATTTTTGCACTATAACCTTCAACGGCTATTTTTTTTATTTGCGCTGCGCTGCGCGGCATTACAATATATGCCGGAATGTTTCTCATCTTTGCGGCAAGTGCCAATGCGGCGGCATGATTGCCCGATGAATGTGTTGCAACGCCCTTCTTAAAATCAGTTTTTGGCAACGATAGTACGGCTAAACTAGCGCCTCTGTATTTAAACGCTCCGACTTTTTGAAAATTTTCACACTTGAAATAGAGCCGACATTCTAAAATTGAGTTTAATGATTTAGAAGAAAAAATCGGCGTACGGTGAATTCTATTCTGAATCCAATCGTGTGCTTGAATAATGTTTTGTTTATTGGGCTCGTGTAGCAGAAACATATTACCTCCATTTATCATCCTAAGCATCAATTAACTGTCAACAAAGAGTTTCTGGGAATGATTCATTTAGAATTCAACCCGGGGCAGTCGTTAATTAGAATGACTCAGCATATTATTTTTATAATCCCCAGAGTAAAGTCATAGCTCTGTTCATGTTGCAGCAGAAATTTTTTTATCGAAAACTTCTACGTTTTTATTCATTCCTTCCGGAACGTAGTCCGTTTTGTTGAATGCTGTACAAAAGCAACATATTCGAAAATTCCTTTACTTAAAATAAAATAAAATCGGAGAAAAGAATAAAGCGTAGAAACAATCAACACAGCATAAATGCTTTCATCCGCTTTCGGTTTATAACACAATATAATATTGTGAATGATTCTTAAAAAACTATTTAATTCTAATTGCTTCCCAGAAAAACTCAACGTGTTTATTGGCACGTTCATAAGTAGTATTAATATTTATTGGATCATCGGAAGATAGATATTCTGTTCTGATAAGAAAAAGGGGTGCGGTAAATTCTTCCGCCAGAAGACCGGGCTCCAATGGCTTAATAATTTTTGTTTTCACCATTTCGCTAAAGATCAATCTACAGATTTCCCGAAGTTCGCTTAGGTAGTCTGTTGTGGAAAGCTCTTTGTTGCCGATGTGTGTAAACTGTTCCATCAATAGTACGCGAATAAATTTTCTTTCTTCCGGCTTACTCCAATGTTCGATTAATCTCGAAGCGAATTTCTTTAGAAACCTCTCCGGATTGACAACCTCATCGAGAAGATCATCGCTTAATATTTCTTTGCTGATGGTCTTTAGCCTAAAAGAGGAAAGGATTGCAAGAAAAATTTCTTCTTTGGATTTATAATGGTTATAAATCGCGCTTTCACGAACTCCTACAGCTCGTGCAATTTGGCGGATTGATGCGCCGGAATAACCATGCTGTGAGAAAAAATCTAAAGCAGCATTAAGTATTTTCTCTTTTGTGTTCGGATGTTTCATTGAACCCCAAAGTTTAATGAACGTACGTTAATATAGAGAATAAAGACTGTGAAGTAAAGAACTATCCGTCTACTAGAGAAACGGATTAGAGAGGACGTGAAGAGTCGGTCTTTTTTGTTATGCTAGTTAAGGTCTTCTAAAATAGATTGAAGTTTTACCAGCGACTTTTCCCAGTCGGCTAGTTTTGTTTTTTCCCTTTCAATTACTTCAGCAGGAGCTTTTGCAACAAATCCTTCATTAGAAAGCTTTTTGCGGACAGTTTCAAATGAAGATAATAACCGCGCAATTTCTTTTTCAATTCTGGAGCGTTCAACGGTTATGTCTATCAAACCTTCGAGCGGGATGAAAATATCGCAGCCCTTTACTACAGCAGACGCACTTGCTTTTGGCTTATGCATCTCCGGGTCAACGGTCAACTCATTGATGCGCACAAGTGATTTTATATATTTCTCTTGCTCTAATGTAACCGCGCTGCTTTTCAAGAAAAGATTTATCTGTTTTGACGGAGGGAGGTTCATTTCGCCCCTTATATTTCTGATTGCTGTTACAACATCCTGTACAAATAGAATTTCTTCTTCAGCATTTTTATTTATCAGTTTTTCATTAAACTGCGGAAAAATAGAAGTTGAAATACTTTCGCCGTCTTTTCTTTCATCAAGCAATTGCCAAATTTCTTCTGTGATAAACGGCATGAATGGATGAACAAGTTTAAGCATCTCTTCATACAAAGAGATGGCGCGTGTTAGAACTGCCGTTTTTACTTCTTCGTCTGCCGAGTACAACCGCTGCTTTGAAAGCTCAATGTACCAGTCGCAGAAGTCATTCCATACATAAGAGTAAACAATTTTTGAAACATTATTAACTTCGAATTTATCAAAAGCATCATTGAGTTCTTTAAGTGTAGTTTGAAACCGCGACATAATCCATCGGTCGGTGAAATCAATATGTTTGTCTTTCAATGCCGGATTGAGTTTAATGCCGGGAGTGCCGTCCTGCCGCGAAGCAAGGTTCATTAATAAAAATCTTCCGGCGTTCCACATCTTGTTAGCAAAGTTTCTTCCAATTTCACATTTCTCGCTGCTGAACATAACGTCCTGCCCCAGCGGAGCTATATAAATGATTGCAAAGCGGAGAGCATCGGCGCCGTATTCGTCAATAAGATCAAGGGGATCGGGTGAATTGCCAAGAGACTTGCTCATTTTTTTACCATTCATATCACGAACAAGACTTGTGAGGTAAACATCCTTAAATGGAATTTTCTTTTTAAAATGCAGCCCGGCAATAATCATACGCGCAACCCAGAAGAAAATAATATCGGGTGCTGTTACAAGAAGATCGGTTGGGTAATAATAATTTTGATCTCGTTGATTTGTAAAAACATCCTGTGCCCACAGCCAGCTTGATGCCCAGGTATCTAAAACATCTTCTTCCTGATGCCAGTTTTCAATATCTTTCGGCGGTTCAACTTCGCAATAAATTTCCTGTGTGTGTTTGTGATACCAGACGGGTATACGATGTCCCCACCACAATTGCCGTGAGATGCACCAGTCGCGAATTCCTGACATCCAATGTTCGTAGGTTTTAACCCAATGAGCGGGATGAAACTTAACTTTTCCATCGAGCACAACTTGCAGAGCGGGCTTACAAAGATCATCCATCTTCATAAACCATTGTTCTGAAAGATACGGTTCGATTGGAACATTCCCGCGCTGAGAATAGCCAACCTTATTTGTATAGTCTTCAATTTTGTGAATCAAACCCAGCTCTTCAAGACGAGCAACAACTTTCGTCCTAACTTCGTAACGGTCCAGTTCCTGAAATTCTTTTGGTACGTTTCCGTTTGTTGAAGCATTTTCATTAAATATATTTATGATCTCAAGTTTATGGCGCAAACCCATATCGTAGTCGTTTACATCATGGGCAGGTGTAACTTTAACAGCGCCGGTTCCAAATTCCTTATCAACGTATTCATCTGCAAAAAGCGGAATCTCCCTGCCAACAATTGGAAGAATTATTTTTTTCCCGATGAGATGTTTGTACCGTTCATCTTCGGGATTAACTGCGATGCCGGTGTCGCCGAGCATTGTCTCAGGTCGGGTGGTTGCAACAATTACAAATTCATTTGAATCTTTTACTGGATATTTTAAGTACCAGAGCTTGCCTTGAACTTCTTTGAAAAAAACTTCTTCATCGGAGATGGCAGATTTTGAAGCAGGGTCCCAATTCACCATTCTATAACCGCGGTAGATCAATCCTTCTTTATACAGTTGTACAAATGCTTCAATCACTTTTTTATAATAATGATCATCCATTGTAAAGCGCTCTCGCTGCCAATCGCAGCTAACACCGAGTTTGCGTAACTGTTGGAAAATCATTCCACCATATTTTTCTTTCCATTCATAACAGTGTGCTAAATACTCTTCGCGAGAGATGTCGTCCTTTGTAATATTTTTTTCTTTGAGTAATGCAACAACTTTAGCTTCTGTAGAAATTGAAGCATGATCAATGCCAGGCACCCAGCATGCGTTAAATCCTTTCATACGTTTGTAACGAATGAAAATATCTTGAAGTGTGTTGTTAAGTACGTGTCCGATGTGAAGTATGCCGGTAATGTTTGGTGGCGGAATTACAATTGTGTATGGAGTTTTGTTTTCATCAACTTCTGAATGATATAATTTATGATCTTCCCAGTACTTATACCATTTGTCTTCGGTCTCTTTGGGATTGTAAGCTTTTGGAATCTCTTCAAAACTCTTCGGATGCATCAGTTACTCTATATTTTCTAATAATTGAGTGCAAATATAAATAATTCTTGGCGGGAATGCGCCTTGACGAGGTTAGAATCATAAGAGGAAAGATTGAATTTACAAGCATTCTATGACGAATCTACAAAATCTCTTCAAAGGCATTTATCAATTTTTCAACTTCTTCCAGTATATTGTAGTGAACCAAACTTACGCGAACAACCCCATTTTGTTTTGATAATCCGAGGTCATCAATCAAACGACGCGCGTAGAAATCGCCGTAACGTATCCCGATTTTATGTTCATCAACTTTTAAAGTAATGGAATCGCTCAATCTGTCTTTAACGATGAACGAAATAGTAGGCACACGTTTATTTCTATCGGCTTCGGTCTCACCGATAATTTTAATATTGGGTTTGGAGTTGAGGTAATTAAGCAAACGGTCGGTAAGAAGTTCTTCGTGACCGGCAATTATTTTATACGCGAACGCTGCATTCTCTCTGAAGTTTTTGTTTTTATAATTGTGATTTTCCGCAAATGCATTGAAATACACTTTCAATCCCAGTAAACCATAGCTAAGTTCATAATTTGGGCTGCCCGGCTGAAACTTGTAGGGAATATTATCCTGTGCGATAAAAAAATGGCTCATCCCGGGCGTGTTAAGTAATAATTTTTTCCTTCCGTATAGCATTGCAATATGCGGTCCGAAAACTTTATAGAAACTAAGCGAATAGAAATCAACATCTGTATCCTGAACATCGATTAATCTATGCGGTGCATGCGCAACCCCATCAACAAAAATTAAAGCGCCGTATGAATGAACAAATTCTGCAATCTCTTTAATCGGATTCAACGTGCCCAATATATTTGATGTATGCGTTACTGCAACTAATTTTGTTTTATCCGTCATCAACTTTTTTAGATCATCGAGTTCCATACTAAAAGAATCTTGATTGATTTTCCACCATTTAATAATCATTCCCTTCTTTTCTAATTCAGCCCATGCGCCAATGTTAGCTTCGTGGTCGCAATTGGTAACAACAATTTCGTCGCCGGGTTTAAATGTTTGGCTGATACATAAAGCTAAAATTCTGATCAGCATAGTTGTTGAAGATCCAATTATTACTTCGGAATGATCACTCGTATTAATAAATTCTGCCGTCATCTCATGGGCTTCAAGGACGCGGTTGGTTGCAATTTGGGAAACTTTATACGAAGCGCCGAGTTGAACATTCGAATGGATTATGTACTCGTTAATTTTATTAACAACGGTCTGTAAAATTTGTGAACCGCCGGCATTATCCATAAATGTCCATTCACCGGAGAGGGAGGGGAATTGACCTCTAACAAAATCAAGATTCATGTTCATACTTCCTCCTTATTCAGTTATCTATGGTAATTATACTTTGACATATTTTGATGCAAGAGTTCCGCAAATCGGGCAATTAACTTCCGGTTTTCCAAATTCAATATTTCCGCATACCGGGCATAAATAAATTTCGCTTATGTCCAGATCTTTTCCTTGTTCTGCAGCTTCAAGAGCCAATTTATATAATTCAGCATGAACTCTTTCTGCATCGAGCGCATATTTGAACATGCGTTGAGCTTTATGATTGTCTTCAACTGCTTGATCATGCATCGGTGGATACATTTCTGTGTACTCGTAAGTCTCACCGGCAATAGCGGCTTTTAAGTTTTCTTTTGTTGTTGCCATAATTAATTTTCTCTATTTTGTTTTATGAGTAATCATACAATCAATAATATTAAAAATTTGATCACAGCAAATATATCTTCATTCTAAAATTCTCTAATAATTTTATTAAAAAATACAGCACGGCTAATCTAAGAGATAGAGATAGTTCGGAAGTTTAATTTCATATCCTGTATTTCCGCCGGTAAAATCGCTCGATTGATCGCCGACCGATGCAATAATATCATAACCATTTTTAACAAGCTCATTCCTTTTTTGTAATTTGAACACTGCCGCTGATAAATTACGCTCAGCTTCCGAACGGACAATCAGCGTATCGAATTTTGTGTAACCCTGTTCTATAAGATTTCTTTGTGTAGCTTCACGTGTTTCGGCTTCACGTCCCGTCAGAAAAACAATCTGAATATTTTTTGATATTAGATAATCATAGAACCGTTTTGTGTTCTTGATGGCAGGCGCTTTCCCTTTCTGTTGCCAGTCGTTCCATGATTTATAAATGTATCCGAATCCAATCTCTTTTGTGTATTGATAATTCGAAAGAGCCGTTTCATCAACATCAAAAACGACAACAGATTTTTCAGAGATCTTTTTCTTATCAAGATAACTGATGGCACGGTCAATTATTTTTGAACACTCACGGTCAAAATTGCCGGATTCATAATAATTTTGTACCTCATTCTTGGCTGTGCCGAGGTTTACTAATTGAAAAGTAGATTCAGATGAGCTGCAGCCCACAATCAAAATAGAAAGTAATATTAATGAGTAAAATTTTTTCACAAAAAATTTCCCTTATAAAAATTAGGCGACTATTAAATCGCCCAACAGAGAACAGACTACGACAACTGTATGTCTATAGTATATATTTACTCAAATCCCTGTTCTTAACAATCTTATCTAATTTTAGGTTTACCATCTCGCCGGTAATTTCAATTTTTCCTTCCGGCATTTTATCCGGGACTTCAAAGAGAATATCTTCTAGCAATGTTGTAAGAATTGTATGCAGTCTTCTTGCGCCGATATTCTCTACCTGGTCATTAACAGCTGCTGCAGTGCGGGCGACTTCTTTGATAGCATCATCCTTAAATGAAATATTTACTCTTTCGGTTTTAAGCAGCGCGGAATATTGTTTAAGCAGCGCATTCTGAGGAAGAGTTAGAATTTTCACAAAGTCCTCTTCGCTCAAACTTTTTAATTCAACGCGGATTGGAAATCTCCCTTGAAGTTCCGGAATCAAATCGCTTGGCTTGGAAACATGGAATGCACCCGAAGCGATAAATAGAACATGATCTGTTTTTACGGGACCATATTTTGTGTTTACTGTTGAACCTTCTACAATTGGAAGAAGATCGCGCTGAACACCTTCGCGCGAGACATCGGGTCCCTGTTGACTTTTTGCCCCAGCGATTTTATCAATTTCATCAATAAAAACAATTCCCGATTCCTGCACACGTGTAACAGCTTCGCGCTGGACGGCTTCCATATCAATCAATTTTTCCGCTTCTTCCTGCGCAATCAATTTTCTCGCTTCTCGAATTGGTGTTTTGCGTTTCTTCTTTTTCTTCGGAATCATACTGCTCATCATTTCCTGCAGGTTCATAGTCATATCATCCATACCCATCGGTCCAAGTACTTGCATTCCAAATGCAGGTGCTGTTGTATCAAATTCAATTAGCTTATCGTCCATCTCTCCGTTGCGGAGTTTCTCACGCATCCACTCGCGTGTTTTTTCATTTCGCAATTCTTCGGTTTCGCCGTTTTCTTCCTCAACAGTATTTGATTTTTTTACGGGAGGGATCAATTGATCTAATATTCTTTCTTCAGCCATTCGTTCTGCTTTTTCCTGAACTTCGAGAGTCTTTTCTGCGCGCACCATGCTGACAGAAAGTTCCGCAAGATCCCGGATCATTGATTCAACATCACGACCCACGTAACCAACTTCTGTGTACTTTGATGCTTCGACTTTTATAAATGGTGCACCGGAAAGTTTAGCGAGGCGGCGTGCTATTTCTGTTTTGCCAACACCGGTCGGTCCAATCAAAATTATATTGTTGGGCATAATCTCTTCTCTCATGCTTTCTTCAACCTGCTGCCTGCGCCATCTGTTCCGTAGTGCAATAGCAACGGCGCGTTTAGCATCATCTTGTCCGATGATATATTTATCCAGCTCTTTTACAATTTGTGTTGGAGTAAGGTCTTTCATGATATTTTTCTTCATTATTTGTTTCCTCATTTGGCAATAACTTCAACTGTTATTTTATCGTTTGTGTAGATGCAAATATCTGCGGCTACTTTTAATGATTCTTCTACAATCTCTTTGGCGGAAAGGTTACCATATTTTATCAACATCTTAGCGGCAGCAAGTGCATACATTCCGCCGCTTCCTATTGCAACTATGTTGTCCTCCGGCTCAATTACATCTCCGGTACCTGAAACAATAAATGCTTTTTCTTCCGATACAATTGCCAGCATGGCTTCAAGTTTTCGCAAATATTTATCGGTACGCCAATCTTTTGCAAGTTCAACAACGGCGCGGGATACATTGCCGCTGTACTGTTCCAGTTTTTCTTCAAAGCGTGCAAGAAGTGTAAAGGCGTCTGCCGTTGAACCGGCAAATCCGCAAATTACTTTTCCATTAAGAAGTTTCCGGATCTTCATCGAATTGTGTTTCATGACTGTGTTGCCGAGCGTTACCTGTCCGTCTCCGCCAAGCGCTGCTTGACCGTTTTTAATAATTCCGATTATTGTTGTTGATCGTATTTTCATTTCTGAACCTCAATTATTTTCTTTGCTAAAGAATTTGAAACAAACCCCAAATTACAAGCACCAAATAAGAAACAATGATCAATAACCAATAATCAGATTCCATCTGGTTTTTGGATTTTGGAAATTGAAATTTACCTGGTATTTGGTATTTGTGTATTGGTTATTCATTCCCGTTTCGTATTTCGTAGTTTCCAAGTGAATAGTCTCGGCACGCGTTTTTGGTATTCTCTGTATTCATCGCCGAACAATTCCACCAACTTTCTCTCTTCGTAAATAGAGCCGATATAAAAATAAACTACAATGCAAACAAACATTACCAGGTAAAAAAGACTCATCGTTGGACGGAAACCCAAAAATAAAATCGAGAAAAAATAGATTGGGTGACGCACAAACTTAAACGCTCCTTCAATTTTCAAAGTCTGCTTTTCATCCAGCTCATCAACTTTATATTCACTGCGCATGTATCGTTCGATCTGTGCAGTGCCGACAAACTCTTTCAAATTGATCGGTCGAGTCGCCCAAATCAATCCAACAAGTGAAAGAACTTGCAATGCAAATGTAATGATATCAAAAGGAAAGCGTAAGTCGTAAACAATTACATCCGGCTTTGGTGCAATTGCGTAGAAAGACAAAAAGAAAACGATTGATGATATGTTATAGAACAAACGGTAAAATGCAATTTTAATTCCAAGTTTTTCCACCATAGCCCGTTTTATTTTAAGTGAAGCTAACCAGGTGTGTGAGAAAGCAAAGATTATAAAGAGTAAAATAATTATTACAATATCAACAAAAATCATAATTCCTTTCGCAAACGTGCGACGGATATTTTAAGAGCTTCGCGGTACTTGGCAACTGTACGACGTGCAACATGTATTCCTCTTTCTTGAAGTATGCTTGCAATTTTATCGTCGCTGTAAGGATTATCTTTCGGTTCGTTATCGCAAATTTCTTTTATGAGTTCTTTGATATGTTTGTTTGATATGTCGTCGCCGGAGTCCGTGGATAATCCCTCGCTGAAAAAATATTTCAATTCGTGAATACCTTGCGGGCTTTGAACAAACTTTCCGTTAACTACCCGGCTGATGGTTGAAATATCCATAGAGATTTCTTCGGCTATGTCTTTGTATATCATTGGTTTTATGAAGCGGGGACCATTTTCAAAAAATTCATATTGTCTTTCAAGAATTGCGCGCATTATCCTCATTAATGTATTTCGTCTTTGCTGCAGCGATGCAATAAACCATTTTGCGGATTCAAACTTCTCGCGCAGGAATTTATATGTTTCTTTCTCACGACTGGAAATGTTCCGTTTATGTTTTTTTGTGTCAATCATTTCAAGATAAGTTCTGCTGATGGTAACAGATGGAACGCTTCTATCGTTCAAGGTAACAATATAATTTTCTTCAACTTTTTCAATTAGAAAATCCGGAGTGATCTGATTCATCTCTTCAGAATCAATATTTCCTTCTCCGGGCTTAGGATTTAGTTTCTGAATTAAATCTATCGTTGTGCGTAATGTTTCTTTCGCCAGATTCATTTCTTTTTGAATAACATCAAACCGCCTGTTGGCAAAATCCTCGAAATGCTCGGCTAGAATTTTTTCTGCGAGATAAGAATAATATGGATCATAAGAAGAGTTTCTTATTTGAACGAGCAGGCATTCTTGTAAATTTCGTGTTGCAATACCAACGGGTTCCAGAGTTTGAATCTGTTTTAAAATCTTTTCAGCTTGTTCAAGTTTAACCTCGATGTGCTCGAACATTTTTAATTCGCCAACAATCTTTTCGAGATCGGCTTTAAAATAACCGTCTTTATCCAAGCCGCCAATTATGTTTTCGCCGAGAATAGTTTCTTCTTCCGTCAGATCGAGCATGTGAAGCTGATCAATCAGATTCTCGCGCATAGATTTTTTTTGAGGTGCGATAGGTCGGATCTTTTCTTCATCACTGCTTCTATTTAAGCGGTCGAATTCGTGTTCGGATTCGGTCTCGTTCATATAATCTTCTAACTCGAACTCATCCTCTTTACTGTCGTATTTTTCATCTTCGTTGTCGGAGCTAATTGTATCGTCTGCATCCTCATCCTTTTCTTGTTCGAGATCAATTTCTTCGTCTAGAGTCTCTTCAAGAATGGGATTCAGCTCAAGCTCGGTTTTGATAGGCTGTTCGAGTGCAAGAGTATTTAACTGAAGCAGTTTCTGGTATTGAATCTGCTGAGGAGAAAGCTTTTGCTGTAGAGATAATTTATGTTGAAGCGATAGCATAATTATTTGTCGACCGATTTTTTTGTTTTACTAAACCATTCGTTACCGTATTCACGCTCAAGAGAATCGCGGCAGAAATCTAAAATTTTTATCTGAGTATTATTTCCTTTTTCGAGCGCCGGCTGGCAGTCGGAATATTTTTCGAACCGTAAAACATCTCCGCCAAATTTTGAAACACGAATAGGGAATAAATGACAAGAGACGGGTTTGATGAAATCAGTTTTTTCTTCGCGATAAGCTTTCTCGATTCCACACTTAGCAATATCACCATCCCAAGTTACGAAAACGCAGGCTCTGTTGTTTAAACTTCGCGTCATCAAATCTCCCTGCTTCTCAATCCAAAAGCCCTTCTTCTCTATCTCCTGTTTATGTTCCTTTGGTAAATATTCCAGCACAGTTGGAAGAATTTTGTTTATCTCTTCAATCTCGTTTTCTGTGATCGGGGCGCCAAACTCACTTTCCATTGTGCAGCATGCACCTTTGCATTTTGAAAGATCGCATGTAAAGTTGGTGTTTATTATTTCTTTATTAATAAATACTTTTTCTATTTCAAGAAATTCCGGATTCATATTCAATTTCTACCTATTGCTGATGAATGTGCGAATGTGACGAAAAAATTTTATGAAAAGATACAAATTTTGTTCTATCTAAAAAAGGAAAGGAAGTTTTGAATTTACGATCTTTGATTTACTATTTTAGAATAGAAATATTTCTATAGATGTGACAAACATGAATTTCGAGAACAAAGTTGTTTTAATTACCGGCGCTTCCTCCGGAATAGGAAAGGCAATTGCTCTTCAACTTTCAAAAGAGAAGTGCAAACTGATTCTACTTGCCCGGAGAATTGAGCTATTGGAGGAATTAAAAAATCAATCATCATTCACAAACAACCAGACAGTGATCATTAAATGCGATGTTGGCAAAAAAGATGAAGTCGTTTCCGCTTATAAAATGATCAAAGAAAATTTAGGAATAGATCACACTTTGTTTAAAATTTTATTGAGACAAGCTCTGTCTTGTTCAATATTTTATAAACAGGATACGGCAGAAACGCTCCGCCCCATTGCGGCACTAAATATTTATCCCAATAATTCCAATAGAGCAAACCATCATCTGTTTCCGGTTCAAGCAGATACGCGGCAACATTCGCGAGCGGCTGAGCGGTTCGTACAACTAAACTTCCCGCGGCAAATTCCTTTTTCTCTTTTATATATTCAACCTTGATCGAGTTGTTGTAGTGACCTTGATTCAATCGCGCGGCTGGTTTTAACTCTTTAATCTTTATTGTCTGCACATCAAGAGAAACCGGTTTTTCAAGCTTCTCAATTTTTATTCCGTGCGTCTTCAAAAGTTTTACAACTTGCGCATCGGGAATAGTAATGATGTATGCATACGGATATGGCACGCTCCGCTTTGGAAAATAATCTGCGAAGTAAGGAACGGTAACTTGTTTAATTCTGTCACTCGGTTTAAGTCTGTCTCTTCCGTTTGCGTCTTTATAAGATTCCATTTCATAGGCATTGATAACTTCCGGTGTCGGTGTTGGCTTCTGTACAAACTCAACGGCGAAAGAATCTTTCTCCGTGGGTTTCATTCCGCGCGCAGTAACTCTCTCGTCTGCATCGTGAAGCATTTTTTTAATTTCGTCTTTGTTAGAAGAAGTGTAATCTAAAACCGCTTTCAGAAAACTGTAGCAGCCGAGCACACGAGTTTTAAAATCGGCATAGACATAATTTTCATTTAATAAAGAGAGACGGTTTCTCAAGCCGATGTAATTAACAATATATCGCGGCTCGAAAGCGTATGAATCCCATCCTTTGCTTGGATCGCGCATATCTCTGAACTCGCCGTAAAAAACATTTGGTGTGGAATACTTTTCTGTAATTGTCGTTTTTAACCAGGGCGCCATTCTGTCCCGCATGTAATTCACCAAAGTTCTGTCTGTGTTTCCGTTCATCATCCATGTATAAGTTAACGGTTCTGTATGATACGATCCGTTTGTTGTGTGAAGATCTAGCATTATCGCCGGATCCCATTTCTTCAAAATGTTTGTAATCATTCCGTAAACTTCCGGCGATTCAACTTTCATCGCATCGCGGTTAAGATCAAGCATCTGTCCGTTGTAGCGAACGCCGACTCCGTTAATTGGACCGTTTTGATTTGTTCTGTTCTGTTTGTTTATCTGTTCATTTCCATCGGAATTGAAGATTGGGCAGATTAGTAGGAGAACATTCCTTAAATAGTCGGGAGTTTCTTTGAGTAATATATCTCTTGCAAGCATCTGAATTGCTTCTTTTCCTTCAACCTCTCCGGCGTGAATATTCGCCTGAACGTAGATAACAATTCTTTTATCTTTCTTAAAAGCTTTGTATGATTTTGGTAGAGGTTTTCCCATTATGATAAGCGGAATATCTCTTCCTTCAATGCTTTTCGCAATTGATTCTATTTTGATATTCGGCGAGATCTTTTTTAATTGTTTGAAGAAATTTATTACTTCGATGTAACGTGAAGTAGATTCAAAATTTGATTTTTCTGCGGTCGTAAGAATTTTTCCTTTTGCCGATGCAGCCATATATGACGATACAAAAAGAGGTAGAATGATAAATAGTTTGATAAATTTCATAACGGACTCTGATATTAATTAGTAACTCACCTTACGCAAGGTGTCATTCTGAACGGAACGAAGTGGAGTGAAGAATCTAATAATCGAGTAAAAAAAGAAAATTTTTAGATTCTTCCCCCGATAAATCGGGGTCAGAATGACAAATAATAATGTTTTTGCGTAACATCAGTTAGTAAAATTGACGGCTTCCAATTGGCTGGAGGAAAATTACGAAAAGTTATTATCGGTTAAAATCTAATTATGCTTTTTGTTAAATTTTATACAGTCATTTAAAAAATTATGGAAGATAAATTATGTCGGTTAAAAAGATAAACAAGATTCCCAAGGAAGAAGTAAAAGCAGGAAGTAAAACCACAAAGCAGGTTCTTATCGGTTTCGATGAAGGACCAAATTTCGCGATGCGCAAATTCACTATTCAGCCGGGCGGCGAAATGCCGATGCATACAAACACAGTGGAACACGAACAACTTATTCTCGGCGGATGCGCAAAAGTTATCATTGGCGATCAATCATTTGAAGTGAAGAAAAATGATGTCGTTTTTATTCCGGCGAAAGTACCCCACTGTTATAAAACTATCGGAGATCAACCATTCGAATTTTTATGTGTTGTTCCGAACAAAGAAGATATAATTGAAGTTGTAAAGGAATGAAGAAAAGGGAATGAAAAAAAAATGGAAGGAGAGAAATGATTAAACGAA
>JAJYXU010000062.1 GCA_021801605.1 Bacteroidota bacterium | reverse complement strand
TTCAAACAATTAGAGTAGAACCAATAATAGAAAGGAAAAATCATGTTTAATATAAATCAAAGAGCGCCAATTTACGATCCCGAAGCGGTTCAGCCGATGCGGGATGAACTTCTTTTTGTAGGATTTGAAGAAGCAACAACACCGCAAAAAGTTGAAGATCTAATCTCACAGCAAGAGAACAAAACAGTTTTCGTTGTTATAAATTCAGTTTGCGGATGTGCTGCCGGAAGCGCGCGCCCAGCCGCCGCACAAGCTCTTCAAAATAATATTATACCGGATAAACTTGTAACCGTATTTGCTGGGCAGGACCGTGAGGCGGTTGATCATTTAAGAAATAAATATCTTTCAAACATTCCGCCTTCATCTCCTTTTATGGCTCTCTTTAAGAATGGAGAAGTTGTTTACACAATGCCGCGTCATCATATTGAAGGAAGAGACGCTGGAGATATTGCAGATGAATTGCAGACCCTTTTTAATAAACAATGCAGCGCTCAAGGTCCGTCAATTTCTCCGGATAAATATGCCGAGCTGATTCATGCAGTTTCGTGCGGATCAAAAATACCGCTTAACAAAAATTAAAGAAACAGGAAGAAGAACAAGATCAAGATAATGATTAAGAGCATGAGCAAGATCATGAACTGGATCCTAAGTTACAGAGCAATATGAAATTTAGTGCGCAAGAAGAATATGGACTTAGATGTTTACTCCGCATAGCAAAATTTTATGCCGTTGAAAAATCTTTAACTATTCCGGAGATAAGCCGTGCGGAAGGAATCAGCGAGCACAATACAGGTAAAATTTTGCGGGTGATGCGCATCGGCGGATTATTAGAGAGTTCACGCGGACAAATAGGCGGCTACACTTTAACGCGTTCGCCGGGTCAAATCTCTGTCGGCGAAATTTTGAAAGTCCTTGGCGGCAGATTATTTGATGATGAATTCTGCAACACACACACCGGCGCAATGGATATCTGCACAAACTCAATTGATTGTTCCGTGCGTTCTCTTTGGAAAATGATTCAAGATTCTGTTGATTCAGTTGTTTCTAAAATGACTTTGAAAGATCTGATGGCGAGAGAAAATTTATTATTTGATGAATCATTCGGTAGTTCAAAAGTAGATAAAGAATTGAAGGAGATTGAATCTTAGAGACATAAAAAAAAATCCAATAATTGTCTTTGCGATCCTGCCTTGGCGGGAGAAGCAAACTAAATTTGGCGTTCTATTCAAAATTGAGATTGCTTCGTCATTATCCCGAAGGGTCCCTTCGGGATATTACTCGCAATGACCATAAAAAATAATATTTCAAAAAATTATAATAGTGGCTATTGAATAGAACAGAATTATCACTCACCGCTGCAAATCACAAATTTCTGGTAACTGTGACTTTCTGCTTTGCATTGAACAATTCATTTATTTATTTTGTCCACAGTTGATATAGGAATTACAAATGATTAGAAAAAAAATTACGCTGTTTGTTCTAGCAGTAATTATTATAGCGGCGGCATCTTTTAGCGGATGCAGTTGTAACTGCGGCAAGAGCGGCAGTGAACTGAATTATGTGAAAGGTTATATCACAGTTGTCGGCAACGAACCGTTCACTAAACTTGCGATAAAAACCAACGATGATAAGATTTACGTTCTGCAGTGCAGTAAAGAATTGAAAGATCAGTTGTGGAAACAACAGGGAAGCTTTTACTATATCTTATATGGAGATCTCCGTAAAGAAGAAGGAGACACAGCTATTGTTGTTGAAAAAGTTATTCCGTTCACTAAAGATGATAAATAAACCAAAGCGTGGGAATCATGAAATCAGTTAAAATATTTTTACCAATTCTCTTTTTTGTCTTTACAATCTCTTTTGCGCAAACCAAAATGAATATGCAGAAGGTTGATGAATCTGCATTTTCTAACGGTGAAAGTTATCCCGTTGATGCAGGACCGTTATTGGAAAGATTTAATAAAGCCAATGGTATAGATCTAGAAAAATTTGAACCCATTCCGCAGCAATTAAAAAAAACTGCTTGGAATTTTACTTTTGGTTCAACATATAGCTGGTGGGCAAGCGATATGAGAACAGGCGCAAACCCTGCCTTTTATCAAGTGCCATCAACTTGTAAAAAAGTCGGAGCTAATTGTTATGTCTTTGTCGAAGATTCACTCTGGAATTCTGGAAGAGTTGATCAAAACGCTGTTGATAGTGTGCAAATTGCTTTCGATTTAAAAACCCCTAGCGGTTCTATAAATTCTTCTAAAGGTATTTATCAAAATGATGTTGATATATACGGCACACCGCCTAATGTTGACGGCGATTCCAAAATTATAATTTTGATTCTTAATATTAGAGACGGATATAAAGCACCCGGCGGTTATACTGCAGGTTATTTTTATGGTTATAACGAAGGCAATTATACTTACAGTAATAGAGCAGAAATCTATTATCTGGATGGAAACCCTCTCAATCTGAAAACATCCGGCGGATTAAAAACCGGTATGGGCACAACCGCGCACGAGTTTCAGCACATGATACAATTCAATTACCATGGAATGAATGGTACATCTTCTCAAGAAATATTTTTTAACGAAGGATGTTCTCTTGTTGCGGAAGTTATAAACGGATATCCGTTGTACAGTCAATCTTCTTACTACAACGTAAGTACAAACAGATATATGTTAGATTGGAATCCTAATAATGATCCGACAGATGTATTAAAAGATTATTCACGTGCCGCGCGTTTTTTTCTCTACCTAAAAGAACAGTTTGGTGTTGGTGTACTTAAAAGTTTTACGCAATCATCGAGAACAGGCATTAGCGCGCTTGATAATGACGCGCTACCAGCTGTGCCTACTTCAAGAAGATTTAATGATATTGTAGTTGATTGGTGGATTGCAAATTATCTGAATGATAAAACAGTAGATCCAAGGTGGGGATATGATTACCCGAATGTTCCGAAAGTTTCTTCAAAAACAATTATTGATCCAAACATTACTTTTGCGAGCGATGCTGTCTACAAACTCGGTGCAGAATATTTATCTTATACTTCCGGATCGAATATCAAAGTTAATTTTGATACGCAGAATATTCTTTCACTAAAAGTAAAAGCAATCAAAACCGGACCAGCAGGCAAACAAGTTGTTGATGTAACTCCATCTACAGATTTTACAGTGCCGGACTTTGGTACTAATTATACAAACGTTACTTTTTTAGTTTGCCAGAATGACTTTAATTACGCAAATACTTATGTGAATGGGAATCTTCAAGTTAATAAAGGCCCGTATACTTATTACTATAATTCATCTGGTACTTACGTAAATAAACCGATGGAAATTGCTTATGATACTACACCACCAGTAGGTGTCTATTTGTTATCTATAAGTGATACTGTTGCCGTAAATTTTGATGGAATTGCTGGAACTCGACTTGATTCAATAAAGGTTGCTCTCAGGAATACTGCACCAATTGAAGGCGGAGTTTGGAGAACAAGCTCAACTAAATTTTTATCATCACGCCTCGCCGGACCCTTTATGGTTGCCGGTATAATAACTCCGGGTTCACCTTATCCGGATCCGTGGACAAACTGGGTAAAATATGATTTACGTTCTTTGAACATAGATGCAACAAGTAATTTTGTAGTTGGATTTGTGATTGATGGCGTTTACACTAACTCAAGTTCTCCTACTAATAGAGTTATGCATACTTCAATTCCAGGAACAAGTTCTTATCATAGCTATACTTATCTTCATCAGCCCAGTTCAGGAACGCCGGGATGGTACTACATTGGCGATGGAACTAATATTTCGCTCTATTTAATCCGTGCGTATGTTAGTTTGCCGACAGGTGTAAATAAAGTTATTGAGTTAATGCCTTCAACTTTCAAACTTGCTCAAAATTATCCTAATCCTTTTAATCCCAGCACGGTAATAAATTATCAGTTGCCGGTTAGCGGTCATGTTTCATTAAAAGTCTATGACATGCTTGGAAGAGAAGTAGCAACGCTTGTAGATGAATTTCAAAATGCAGGCACATATAATTCTCAATTCTCAATTTTGAACTCTCAATTATCCAGCGGAATTTATTTCTACACAATCAGAGCAGGCAATTTTGTTCAAACAAAGAAGATGATGTTGCTCAAATAAGTAGTAGCAAATAGCTATAAGCTTCTAGCTATTAGTAAACAATACTCTGCCTAAAGCAGGGTATTGTTTTTTAAAGATTGTAAAACAGATTTTTAATCTGTCCACTTGTATTCACTTGCAAAAACGCAGACCCCCTGCGGAACGGGCAGGTTGAAAATCTGCGCTATAAACTAATCTGGATTATTAAAATCTTTGCCAATGGCATAGTTTGATTGTAGATCAGACCCTCCAAATAAACGGCTGGGCAGTCCCGTCAAAAAAATGCCGGGCAGGTTTTTAATCTGTCCACCGAGCGTGTTGCACAACCAAAACATTGTCATTTCGATCTCAATTTATCGGGCGAGAAATCTCAATATCTTTTCGGATTTCTCAATCGCGGAATTTACCCTGCATTACGGGGCTCTTTCGAAATGACACTTTGCGCTTTCGAGGTAACATCACATAGATGTTGCTTATACTGCAACTTTTTTCTTAGTAAATATTTTTTGAAATTCTCTCTTCGTACGATTTCTCCAGGCGCCTTTGTGATATGCATAACCGGCAATCAAAGGCATAGCAAGTGTAGCTTCTGAATAAACCATCTGTTCAAAAGTTGTTTCAACTTTTCCCCATGAACTTGCTTCTTTAAGTGTAGAACTTGAAAGAGCGCCGTCACGTACATCTGCAACAGTAATTTGAACGGCATATTTGTGCATCGGCGCATTTTCCGCAAGAATGTCTGCGGCTACAACTATATCTTGAGTAAAGTTTTTAGGAACACCGCCGCCTATCATAAAAATACCCGTCTCTTTGCTGTTCATTTTAATTTGTGTGAGTTCAAGAAAATCTTTTCCCGAATCGAACGATACATGTTTATCCGGGTGATTTGTTTGATGTACGATGATTCCGAATCCCGCAGAGCAATCGGAGAATGCAGGAACGAAAATAGGAACACTATGTTTGTATGCTGCATAAATTACGCTATCTTCAACTTTTGGTCCGCCGTTTTCATCAAGATATTTTCCAAAGTTCCATAAAATTTCTCTTGATGAGTAAGGACGCGGTTCGAGCGAATCGAAAATTTTTGCAGTTGTGTCGTCGCAAACACGCAGTTCATCTTCATCAATAAACGTATCGTAAATTCTATCGATGTGAAGATCGCGCATTACATTATCATCAACAAAAGGAGTACCTATGTAATGTTTGAATCCAAGCGCTTCAAAGAAATCTTGATCAACCATAATTGCGCCGGTTGATACGATAGCGTCAATCATATTATTCGAGATCAAATCATAGACAACACGTTTCAAGCCGGCGCTGAATAAACTTCCGGCAAGTGTTAGGATTACAGCACAATCTTTGTCGCTTAACATTCTATCATAAATTTGTGCAGCGCGGTTCAAGTCGCGCGCGCTAAAAGCCATCTTCTCCATTGAATCAACAAGCTTAACAACATTGTGCTCTTTTATATCGAAGTGCTGAATAGTATCTTTCAAAAAATCTTTTTTGTTCGGCATTTTATTCCTCTTTCTGTTTTGTTTTTCTGGGTGCAAATATAAGAAAAAGAGTGAAAAGTGTAGAACTTAGAGTGTAGAATGAAGAATGCAGAACGAACTAAATTTTGCAATCATCACTCTTGTTCTTCACTCGTTTAAAAAAACCATTTTGCGATGGAAAGAATTCCCTGATTCCATGGAAAGCGGTGACTGATTCCGGATTGATTTTTGAATGATTCAAGATTTTCCAGATACCATTTGTAATTTCTAACTAACGCGCTTTTGTTTGAATACTTTGGAGAAAATCCTAAAACTTTTTCTGCTTTCTCTATTGATATAAATGAATCTTTGGAAGCAGTTTCATAAACCCATTTGTAAAGCGGAGAAAGTTTTAACGCTTCAAGAAATTTTAGAGTGAGTATTATCGGCGCAGCCGGAAGACCTATAATTTTTTTACCGAAGCCGGCATAATCAAGAACCGCTTGATAGTCTTCTTTCATAGTTGTGAATTCTTTAGCACCAATATTGAATGTATCATTCACAATTTTTTTTGGAAGAGTAATACAGCTGTAAATTGAATCGCACAGATCTTCAACATCAAGAAGCTGGTATCTGTTATTTCCGCTGCCAATCATAGGAAAATTTTTGCCGTCCTTTGCCCAATCGTAAAATAGTGCAAACACACCGAGCCGTTCCGGACCTACAAAAGATTTCGGTCTTATCACCGGCACACACATTTTTTTATCACGAAATTCGAGACAAAGATTTTCAGCTTCTATTTTTGCTTTGCCATAAGGACCAACGCCATCGAGATTATCATTTTCATAAAGGGGATGATGATCCGGAATACCATAAACAGCAGTAGATGAGATGTGAATGAAGCGGTCAATTTTTTTCATGAATGCTTCGTGAAGAAGAAGACGTGTTCCTTTTACATCTGTAGAATAAATTTCTTCCGGAGTATATAATGGAAGAGCAGCGGCAGTATGAACAATTACATCTATCTCTTTCATCGCGCGTTCTACGATAACATAATTGCGTATATCTCCCTTGATGATTTTGATCTTGTCTTTAATATCGGGGTAATCAAAATCAGCAATGTCCAGAGAAATTATATCATGATTTCGCTCAACGAGATAACGAATCAAGTTAATTCCGAGAAATCCGGCACCTCCGGTTACAAGTATCTTCATTCTGTTCCTTACGGTTACAACAAACTTAGTCAAATTTCAAGTCTATAGATATAATTCTCATTATAGTGTGTATATAATATTCGGTATTTAGTAGAATAATTTAGGCGAAAGCAGAATTTTGGAGGTATATGTTTGTTTCAAACAAGCTTTGAATTTCATAAATAGTTTGATGCTTGATATGACTGCTGCATATCATAGAGAACAATTGATCGCGTGAATTCCGGCGTAGAAAAATTTTACTAGATGTTAAATCATTTATGATTTTATCCAGATCATTCCAGCACAGATTCATTTCAAGTGCATTGAGCAAATGATAAATTATAATTTCCAACTTTTGTTTTTCTGAAGGGAGGGGATCAATATTTTCTGACAGACCCAGAAAACCACCGCATAAAAATGAAATTTCCAGAAAAGATTCACCCCCCCTCTGAATCTTTTCTGAAATCATCTTACTAAGATCATAAAGAGTTACTTTAAGATCGTCCATACTTTTTATAAAATTTATGTTTGGGAACGATTCTCCAAAAATGTCTTTGTGAAGATCTGAAATAGTAGACAAGATTTGTGCATTCAGTGCCATCATCAAAAAATTTTGGTCATGATTAGATTGCGTTCCATCTTCTATCATTTCGTTCTTCAAAAGAGAAGTAAAATATCCAATCATAAAAGCCGCGGTTATTTTCCTTTTTGAATCCGAGTCCATGCCTCATTATATCCCATAAATTCGGTCTAAATTTATTAAGTATTTGAGGATAAAACATTAGTACAGGTACTAATACTTTTGACATTTTTGGGCATTTTTGACGAAAAAGTTTAGTAGTAGGACTAATGTTATTAGAATAGAGAAGTTTAGTTTTTAGTTAGTCGCAATTGAAAGGATTGTTAATATGTGCTGTTAAAAGTAGAAATCAGAGGTAGAAGTTGGCTGCCTTAATACTCGATTTTTTTATCTCTTCATTTACGATTGTGTACCGGGTTCCACTTCCGTTAGTAGCTTTGAGATGTCTATCATCAGACATTATTCTTTCTTGTGCATCTCTCGTATCAACCGTTCGTTTTCTAACGATCTTTAATTCTTTAGACATGTAATTATTGAGTTGGAAAATTTGTGGATAAGCCGCCGTTTGATTTTTCCTAAAAACTTGCTGTTCTTTGTTCATTCTCGGCTGCGCACTGAATGACGTGGATACATTCGGTAATGTTCTATGAATGTTGGTCCTCTCATCTTCTTGCTTTGCTTTAGAAAGAAAAAATGATATAAGCACGACTAAAATCAGCAACACTCCGCCAAATATTAATATATCGGAAATTATTTCTATTAATTCCATAGTCATTTAAATTTTGATGGAGAATTGATTCAACTAAAGTGCCATAGGTTCGCTTGTTTTATAGGTTATATTCGTAATATTGAAAAAAGTATGGCGTTCCATGTTGAGAATAGAAATTATTTTAAGACATCTTTTTGTACAATAAATATGCAAATTATATTGTCGGACAAAAAACTTGACGGATATAAATGATTTCCAGATGTTACAGAACAAGAATAGAGACATTTAGCGCATGGTAAACGAAGCAAAAAACATAATCGAAAAACTTCAATTAATATCTCACCCGGAAGGCGGTTATTTTAAGGAGGTTTACCGTTCCGATGAAATAATTTCACAATCATCTCTACCACAGCGTTATAAAAGTGACAGGAACTTTTCAACATCAATATATTATTTGCTCGAAAGCAACCAAGTTTCTCTTTTCCATCGATTAAAATCCGACGAAGTGTGGCACCACTATAGAGGTTCGGTAGTTCTTCTTCATTGTTTTGAAAAGAATAAATATTTCCAGATAAAAATTGGAGATCAGGTTGAGTTCGATCAACTTCCACAATTTGTAATTCATGCGGGAACTTGGTTTGCTGCAGAAGTTGTTGACAAAAATTCCTACTCCCTTATTGGCTGTACCGTAGCACCGGGATTCGATTTTGCAGATTTTGAGATTGCATGCAAAGATGAATTGAATAAAATATTTCCCGGCTATTCCGAACTTATAAGAAGATTCACGAAAGATTGACAATCATGAATAAACAAATCGAAATAGTAGAAAATGATATCACAAAACTTCATGTTGATGCAATAGTAAATGCAGCAAACAGCTCTCTCCTTGAAGGTGGCGGTGTAGATGGTGCAATTCACAGAGCGGCAGGACCAAAACTGTTGGAGGAATGCCGCACTCTGAAAGGATGCAAAACGGGAGAAGCAAAAATCACAAAAGGTTATAATTTATACGCAAAATATGTGATTCATACGGTTGGTCCCGTATGGCAAGGGGGTAATTTAAATGAAGATGAATTGCTATCAAGCTGTTATAAAAATTCTTTTCGAGTTGCCTTAGAGAACGGAGTTCACTCTATTGCATTTCCTGCCATCAGCACAGGTGCGTATTCATTTCCATTTGAGCGTGCTTCAAGAATTGCATGTAACGTAACAAACGAGTTCTTAAAAAATGAATTGACCATGGAAAAAGTATTCTTTGTGTTTTTTTCTTCAAAGGATTTCTTGAGTTTTATTAAGATAGCCGAGCAATACTTCTGATTATCTAGATTTTGCTAAATAATTGCAAGCAGTTGTAATAATCATCTAAGACATGAATAGAATGGCTATCCCGCTCACCGCTACCACTGCACCAAAGATTGAGATCCATGACAATTTTTCTTTGTAATAATAACGAACTAACGGCAGCATAATAATTGGCACGGTAGCCATAAGCGTGGAAGCAATTCCAACTTTTGAATGAGAGATTGAGATCATGCTGAATGTAATCCCAAGGAAAGGACCAATTATGGATCCAATTGCTGTGTAAAGAAGAGCTTTTTTATCCTTCATAAAAACTTGAACAGGATTTTTATACCGCCTCGTTAGCACCGCAAGTGGATAAATTATTATGACTGCAGAAATGATGCGGACAAAGCTTGCAAGAAAGCCGCTGATTTCTCCTTCATTGAAAGCATGTTTTGCAAAGATCAGTCCAACAGCTTGACCGGTAGCTCCAATCAACGCATAAAAAATTCCAGTGTAATCAATTTTGTAATTCGAAGTAGGTTTCTCCTCTCTTTTCAAAACTACAACCGCAATACCTGAAACAGTTACTACAATTCCTATTATCCCATAAAAAGATATTCGTTCACCAAGGAAAAAGAATGCTAACAAAGCAGAAATCGGCGGAACCGCAGCCATAACAAGCATACTTATTCTTGCGCCTATACTTCTATATGCTTTGAATAAAAAAGTATCTCCCACTACTAATCCGGCAAAACCGCTTATTACTAAATTCCATATCTGATGAATTGATAGATCAATTTTCACATTTATTATCAGCAGAGTTATGGATAGATAAAGAAGAGCCATGAACATACGCGTTACATTGACGTAGATAGGTCCAACTCTTATTGAAGCTTCTGTAAACGCAATAGAAGTGCCCGACCATAATAAAGCAGTTATTAATGCAGCTATTTCACCAAGCAAAAGCGAGTTACCTTTTAATAGATTGTAAAATTAACGTTAACATTTCACAAAAGATTTTATGGGAAAATTTTGGATAGATTTAGCAAAAATTATTAAATCACCATTCATAGTTTTCTAAACTCGTTCCACTTTTCTTCTGCTACATTCAGAACATTTTGGACAGAGATATCATCCAGCGCTTTTCGCTCATCTTCATCGGTATAATGTTCAAGTACAAGTGGCGATTTAATTGTCCGATGTATTTCTCCTACGGGCGACCAATCCAATGGATCTGTTGAACCTAACAAAGCAATTATTGGAGTGCCGACTGCGTTTGCTACATTCATTGGTCCCGTACAAACTGAAATGAACAACTTGCAATGTGCAATCATGGCTCCAAGTTCTGCAATTGATTTTGTTTTTGAGGAAAGAATTGCATTGCTGCCGATTGATTCAACAATACCATTTGCAAGGTTTAATTCATTAATTCCCCATGTAACTAAAATTTTAACGCCGAATTCAGAAATCATTTTTTTTGATAACTCTACATATCTTTCCGGCAACCATGCTCGGCTAGCTTTACTTGCGCCGGGATGAATACATATTGTATTTTCTTTTTGAAGCGAACCGCTTAGAAAAAAATCATCTGCAAATTTTTTATCTTCATCGGAAATAAAAATTATAGGAGTAGCATCGTTGACCTTAATGCCAAAACTTTTCACAATATCTAAATTTCGATCTACTTCCTGATAACGTCCCTCTGGATGCACAATTTGGTGTGTATAACAAAAGGAGAAATATTTTTGATGATAACCAATTCTTTCCTTGGCACCGCTGAGAAAGGTTAATACACTTGCCCTTTCAGATTTCCATTTCAGGTTAATTGCCAGATCGAACTTTCTTTTTCTTAATTCTCTTAACATCCAAAGCTGATTGAGAAATGATTCATTAACATGTCTGCCACCTCTACTAAGAAAAATATATTCATCAATAATATAACCTTCCGGTAATAGTTCTTTCATTATCAAATTGGAAAGCATAGTAATCTTAGCATTGGGATAATTATCGCGTACAGCTTTAATCGCAGAAGTTGCCATTATTAGATCGCCTAGGGCTCCCCACTTAATAATAAGAATATTTTCAGCAGGCACTAATTTCATTTTTTCAGGACTTCATTTACTTTGTTAAAAACTTCATCAACAGTAATAGAACCAAGAAATGGTATTCCGTTTTCCGGGAAGGATCTTTTGCCTGTTAGCACAAAATGATTATCTGCGTCATCATAAAAATTCCAGCATTTCATATTATCATTCGGCATCAATGCAATTACTGGAATTTTTAAGGCAACGGCTAAATGTCTGGTTCCCGTATCGTTAGAAATGAATAGCTTGGCTTTTTTAATCAATGCAGCCGTGAGGTTTATATCTTTAGAATTGTAGAGCAGAACATTTATATTTTTAACTTTTTCTAAAATCTCTTCAGCAATTTTTTCTTCTTTTGGTCCAGTGATAATCAAAACCTTAAAAAAAATTTCGTTTGAAATTTTCCCGATCAACTCAGCATAATTTTTAGATTGCCATATTTTTGTCGGCTCGCTAGCTCCTGGATGAATTACTAATAACATATCATCTTCTTTCAGTTTATTTGTTCTTAGGAATTCTTCCGCCCATTGTTCGTTTTCATTAGGGACAAAAAATTCTGTCTTATAATCAACACATTCATTGGTGAAAGCTGAAATGAGTTTGTTGTAGTAATCCAGATAACTGATTGAATCTTCTTCAACATCAACCAGAACATTAAACAGAAAATTAAACGGCTGTTTACGGGGTGCAATTCGAATTTTGGATCCACTGAACCAGGCTAAAAATGCAATTCGATCTCCGGGGTGGAGTGATATAATAACGTCAAATTTTTCTTTACGGATTTGACGGATAAATTTGATCTCAGCAGAAATCCTGCTGAAAATATTTTTCTTCTTTACTCCAAAGTCGAAAGAAATAATCCGGCTGATATTCGGATTATTCCTTAATGTATCTTCATAACCTTTCCTTGCAATCAATACTATTTCTGAACTGGGATTTTTTTCTCTTAATGCCTTAAGTCCCGGCGTTGAGACAATCAAATCTCCAAGAAATTTTGTATTAATAACAAGAATTTTCACAAATGAAATTAGTTTTTATAGTTTTCTAAAATCCGTTCATAATAAGCTGAATCTAATATTAATTTTAAAGCGTGAAATACATTTTGTATTCAAACGGATGAGGCATTGTACCGATTGCATGAATCTCATCTTCTTTCAAATTAATCCACTGCTGAAGCAATTCATCGTCAAAAATATTTCCTCTTTTCAAAAAGTCATTGTCTGCCTGCAAAGCATCGAGCGCCTCATTTAAGTTCCGCGGCAAAAAATGAATCTTTTTTTTATGCTCTTCATCAAGAAAATTTTTATCGTAAGGACCAAATCCTTCCTTAACCGGATCAATTTTATTTACTACGCCATCAATTCCGGCAAGAAGCATTGCTGTTAAACATAAATATGGATTGATCGTTGCATCAGGCGGACGGTATTCGAAACGTGTCTCATCATGATTAGAAACATATTTTGGAATTCTTATAGCCGAAGCCCTATTACCGCGCCCATAAGTTAGTGCAACCGGAGCTTCGAAACCGGGCACTAACCGCTTATAAGAATTTGTGCTTGGATTTGTAAATGCGGATAGAGCCGGACCATGTTTCAACATTCCGCCGATAAAAAATCTGCCAAGCTTATTCATATTTCCATATTCACCTTTTTTATAGAAAGCATTCTTCCCATTTTTAGTAAGATAGAGATGTAAATGCAAACCATTGCCAGGCTGTTGATACATTGGCTTAGGCATAAAAGTAAGAGAAAGATCTTTCCGTTTTGCAAGATTGAACAGAACATATTTTGCAGTTATAATATTATCTGCCGTGGTTAATAGATCGCTGAAATAAGTTTCAATCTCCTGCTGACCGCGTTCTCCTGTTTCATGATGATGATATTTAATTTTTATTCCGAACTTTTGAAGAAGTTTTGATGCCTCGTCTCGGAAATCATCATAAATATCAAATGGATTTGCCGCATGATAAGCACGTTTATAAAATTCTTCTGCATGTTCAACTTTATAATATGATGTGGCAGTGCGTGTATCGTATTCAACTTTGGAGAATATATAAAATTCAAATTCGGGTCCCCACCAGGATTTATCAGCGCCGGTTAATTTTTTTAGAAGCGATTCCGCTTGTTTTGCCAAATATCTTCCATCTTGAGAAAAACGTGAATGTTTTTCATCGGTTAAAACAATGTTGGAATAAAAACTTAAAGTCGGCGCATCACGGAATAAATCGATCACAGCTGTATCCAAATCGGGAATCATTATCATATCGCTGTTTTCAACTTTGCGAAAACCAAAACTGGATCCATCAAATCCTACTCCCTCGGTTGTAAGTTTGGCAATTATGTTATCAAATACCGGAAGTGAGATGTGATGAAGCCGTCCCGAAAGGTCAATAGATTTTAAATCAATAAATTCAATTTTGTTTTTTTTAATTAACTCATTAATTGTTTTGATTGTATACTTAGGCATCATTACCTCAATAGGAATATTGTGTTGTGAAGTATCTATATAGACAAAAACTCCCGCCTAAAGCGCAATGCTGTCACCCTAAGATTAAATAGAACACAGATGACGCTGATTTAACGCTGATCAATCTGCGAAAATCCGCTCGATCTGCGTTATCAGCGTTCCATTGTTTACCATTTTTCTTTATTCGCTCCCTTAACCTGACAGCATTGCCCCTAAAGCGGGGATTCATTATTTAATTCCCTAAAACCTATTGAGCGGTATAATTGATTGCATCAATTCCCGGGAAAATTGCTGTTGTATCTAACTCTTCCTCAATTCTAATTAACTGATTGTATTTTGCAATACGATCTGTCCTGCTTGCTGAACCGGTTTTAATTTGTCCGCAATTTGTTGCAACAGCAAGATCAGCAATAGTGGTATCTTCAGTTTCACCTGAGCGATGAGACATGACGGCTGTATAACTTGCACGTTTAGCCATTTCAATCGCATCAAGGGTTTCGGTAAGCGTGCCAATCTGATTTACTTTTATCAAGATTGAATTCGCAACGCCTTTCTCAATCCCTTTTGCCAAATAATCTGTATTGGTAACAAAGAGATCATCGCCTACTAATTGAATTTTGCTGCCGACTTTATCGGTTAATAATTTCCAACCGTCCCAATCGAATTCTGCCATTCCATCTTCAAGAGAAATGATTGGATATTGTTTAACCCAGTTTACCCAATAATCTACCATCTTCTCTGGAGTCATATAAGATTTATCTGACTTAAAGAAGAAGTAAGATTTCTTTTCGTTGTCCCACATTTCGCTTGCAGCCGGATCGAGCGCAATGAAGATATCTTTACCTGCTTTCAATCCAACTTTTTCAATCGCTTCAAGAATTACGGTAATTGCTTCTTCATTAGATTTTAAGTTTGGAGCGAAACCGCCTTCATCTCCAACAGCGGTATTGTAACCCTTTTTCTTTAAGACTGATTTAAGTGAATGAAATGTTTCAGCACCATATCGCAGTGCTTCTTTAAATGTCGGAGCGCCAACAGGCATAACCATAAATTCTTGAAAATCAACATTGTTATCTGCGTGTTTACCGCCATTTAGAATATTCATCATTGGTACCGGCAAAGTTCTTGCGCCGACACCACCAATATACCGGTATAATGGAAGACCGAGCGCTTCAGCCGAAGCTTTTGCACATGCAAGTGATACGCCAAGTAATGCGTTGGCACCAAGTTCAGATTTCGTTGGCGTGCCGTCTAATTCGCAAAGAAAATTATCAATTCCAGCTTGATCTGTTGCATCGAAATCAATTAGATCATCTGCAATTTTGTTATTAACATTATCAACTGCTTTTGTAACTCCTAAGCCATTGTAACGTGTTTTGTCGCCGTCGCGTAATTCTACAGCTTCATTTTCTCCGGTTGACGCGCCGCTTGGAACGGCAGCTCTTCCAACCACTCCACATTCTAATGTTACTTCTACTTCAACTGTTGGGTTACCGCGTGAGTCAAGTATCTCTCTACCCCATACATCTACAATCGTTGTCATTCTTTTACTCCTAATGTGTAATTCAAAAATTCGTGGCAAAACTTATTAAAAAAGAGAAGGAAATTCAATTTTGATTCCTCACTATTAGAGAGATAGATTCTTTTGATTATATTTTGGCTGTAGATTTCTGCCCCGGTAGCTCAGAAGGATAGAGCAGCAGTTTCCTAAACTGTTGGTCGGAGGTTCGATTCCTCTCCGGGGTACATACATTATTTAATTTACGAGGCACAAATGAAAAAAATAATGTCTGTTATAGTATTTGCTCTTGTTGATATAGTCTGTTTTCTTCAAGGAGGTGTAATTTTAGCGTATGCTCTTCTTCATATAAGTTACAAAGTTGAGATTGTCCGCGGTGAAGGACTTACTCCTTTTGAAATGCAGAATATTCCGGTAGCAATAGGCGGATATTATTATTATTCAGATCAATACATTAAAGTTGCTCTCATAGGGAGCGCTTTATTGATTACCGGTTTTTTAATGAGAAGCTGGCGTAAAAGTTTCGACTAGATTTTAGAATGACAAACTATTGATGCGAATGGTTAATCTATAATTTTTTATTAAATAACTTTATGAATAATTTTATTGAAATTTGTTGGGATCTAGTCTATGTTATTAAATAGGTTCCGATATTTAGAAGAGACCATCTGCTTAAATTCATCCACACTGTCTAAGAGTTTAACTAAAGAGATATCTCCGCCAAATTTGAAATAGTATTCTGCCAACTGTTCTAAATAAATTTCTGTAAGCTTAGATATTGTTTTATATGAAACCGACGTTTCAAAATCGAGTTGTCCCAATTCTTCCAATTCTTCGGGGCGAATTACCTTTTCTTCATCTAACAGTGAGAAATCTTCAATATTATTTTCAATTTCATTCCGCTTTGTCCAAATTCTTGCAAGTTGAAGTAAAACCGAAACTATCTCTTTCAACTTTTGTTCGCGATACAGTTTTATATTATCGAGCGTTTTTTCTTTAAGCGTATCGTTGATTGCAGCAATTTGGAATTTATCCAAAATTTCCGAAAGCTTATGATGAGAATCCAGCCCTATAACCATCTCCTTGAACTTGTGCTGTATATTTTCATTGAAAGCAATCTGAGCATCACTCTCAATTTTATTGGCTACAAGCAATTCCAGAACTTCCTCTTTACGCCCGGGATATTTTCTTAGTAAATATTCTTCAGTAAAATCAAAGCTATTATACTCCAGAGAAGGATCGTCCATCAAACTTATTAAATAGGATTTAAGTTTGAGAAGAATAACAAATAGTTCAAATTGTTCTGAAGCCATGTTAATCTCTAATTTTTAATGAAATCAACTATAATAAAATAACCAACGCAACAGAAAAATAAATTATCAATCCGGTAACGTCAACAAGAGTTGCAACAAACGGAGCAGAAGAGGTTGCCGGGTCAAATCCAAGTTTCTTAATAACCAAAGGAAGCATCGAGCCCATTAATGTTCCCCACGTAACTACTCCAATTAAAGAAACACTTACAGTGAGCGCAAGCAAAAACCATTGGTCACCATATATATGTCCTACCGATTGCCAAAGTGTGATTCTTAAAAAACCAATCAAAGAAAGAATTGCGCCGAGAGCCAAGCCGGTTGTAACTTCTCTTTTAAAAATGAAGAACCAATTTTTTAGAGATACTTCCCTTAAAGCAAGGGCACGAATAACCAAAGTTGCAGCCTGGGAACCGGAGTTTCCACCGCTCGAGATTATTAACGGAACAAAGAGGGCAAGCACAATAGCTTTCTCAATTTCATGTTCAAAAAAGCCCATTGCGGTTGCGGTCAACATCTCTCCAAGAAATAAGATGCTCAACCATCCTGCTCTTTTTTTAATCATGCTTAAAAGAGAAATATCGGGGTATGGTTCATCCAAAGCTTCAACTGCCGCAATTTTTTGAATATCTTCCGTTGCTTCTTCTTCCGCAATATCCAAAACGTCATCTACAGTAATAATTCCAACAAGAACACCGCTGGAATCTGTGACCGGCAAAGCGGTTCTATCATATTTTTTAAATACATCTACAGCGGTTTCCTGGTCATCGTTCACTTTTAATGAAACAAAATTGAAATCCATTAAATCGTTAACTTTTTCTTCCAAAGGTGAAAGAAGAAATTCACGTATATTGATATCGTCTATCAAAATTCCTTTTTCATTTACAACGTAAACCTCGTTAAGAGTCTCGCTGTTTTTTCCATATATCCGGATGTAATTAAGTGTTTCTTGCACCGTCCAATGCTGATGAGCCGCAATGTAATCGGGTGTCATTAAACGACCAATACTATTCTCCGGATAGCCGAGAAGCTGCTGAGAAATTTTTCTTTGTTCGGGTGATAGATAAGTGAGCATCTGTTTTACAACGTTCGGCGGCACCTCTTCAAATAAAGCAGTTCTATCATCATCTGCCATTTCATTTAGAATTGATGCAACATCTTCTTTACTTAGAAGTTGAATCAAACTTAATTGTGCATCAACATCAAAATATTCAAAAACATCTGCTGCAAGATCTTTAGGCAGGAGTCGGAAAAATATTGCTTGTTCGTTCTCGGGTAATGAAAGAAAAAGATCTGCTATGTCAATCGGCATCCAATCAACTAAGATTTCTTTTAGCGCGGTGAACTGTCTATTTTGAATTAAATCTGTTATTTCGGGTTTGAGTAGCTGTGAAAGCATACCAACCTCCGGTAGTTGACGGGTTGAGAAAAATAATTTCGAATTTTGCAGCAGCAATCTAAAACAGAATAGTTAAATATCCGATAAGAAACTTTAGGTAGGCATGAATTATTTTCGGTTTGTTATGAAGGATAATAAAAAACTTTCACCCCCTTTTACAAAATAACAACTTAAGTCTGGTTCTAAAAACTTCAATATTTTCTGCGGACTTTGCATATTCTTTGCGTTCTCTGCGTTAAATTTTTACAAAAGATAGTTTTTAGAACCACCCTTAAAATCATTTCAGTAAATTCATTTTGCCAACAGCTTTTGCACCTGCAATTTTAAACTCGTAAAAATAAATTCCGCTTGAGACAAGTTGATCAAATTCGTTTCTGCCGTTCCACTTTATCAAATAATTCCCTGCTTGAAGTTCTCCGACAAATAGTTTTTTAACAACTTCAGCTTGCAAATTGTATACTGTTAACGAAGAATTTGAATTTGCATAACGTGATGGGACGGTAACGCGAATTATTGTTTCCGAGTTGAATGGATTAGGATAGTTTTGAACAATAATATTTTTAGTTGGGATTGGAGAATGATTTACATTCTCTTCTTTAATTCCGGTTATTAATTGTGCGCCTGTTCCGCGCGATTCGCCTTTGCTATCCGCCAGATAAATATTTACCCAATCCGGTCGCAGCGATTGTTTCAAAAAAGTTTTTTGCCATTCCTCATCAGTCAACCGCAAGAAATTTGTTGTTGTGTATTCATAATAACTTGAAACCGGACCTACAAAAGCAACATCACCTGAACCGGGTAAATTTGCAACAACGGCGCACAAATTTAAAAGACCCGTTCCGGCATGTTTTACCCAACCGACCATATTTTCAAATTCATCAGCCGGCGAAGTGTGAAAATCAGCAACAACATGATCGACTCTCGAAGAAGCCCAATTCTGATAGATAAGCTTGTTGGAATACCATCCATTGATCACCGGCACACAACCGGGCGTTTCGTATAAAATGCCTCTTAAAAATTTATTCTCTTTATCTGTCAACTGAACCTTATCCAATTCTTTTTGGGCAATTGTTTCAAGTGTATCCATCACGAGTGCAAAACCATTAAAGTAAATTTTCTGTTGATCAAGGCTTATTGAGAGATTATTAAATTTTTCGATCGTTTGATTTGCCAGTTCCTTCATTGATTTATAAAAAGCAGGAATAGGTTCAACATAACTGAAAGGGAAAGAACAGATAGGAAATCCGGAATACGATTGTTTTGCATACAAAAGATTATCATGCCGTAACTCAGTCCATGAAGCTAACTGAGTGTTAATTTTCTGCTGCCACCAAGCGCCGGTCTGCATGAAAGGAGGTAACGTTTCTCTCTGTGCAGGAGGATTGAGGGAGCGAATTGAATTCAACCATAGATTGTAGATGGCACTGTTCCAAAAATTACTGTCATAAGAGTCTATCAAGTACCGGAGTGCTGCTAAATTTGTTGCGTATTGAAATTTATCTATCTCAGAAGTTAGAAGTTGCGCTGCTGCTGAGTTGCCAAGAGCAAACAAAATATCAAGAGTAGATGGAAGCATTCTCCTACTTTTCGTTCTATCAAACACAACATTTCCGGTAATGTAGGAATCGATTACGAATCGTTGACCGAAAAGTAAAAATGCCGAGGCGGGTTTAATTTGAGAGACACTAATCGGATCGGAGGATAACACCTGTGAAAGAATTTTTTGCCCGGAGAAAGGTTTTGTGCTTAAGGTATCCTGAAATCTTTTAACGGTTTCCATACTTAGGAAATCTTTAGCGCTGCTAATATTAACAGCTTCACTTATGGAATTAAACTGATCGAGAGTAACATTATCTTGCTCTCCAACAAAAGAAGCGATCACCTTTTCCATTTCGTCAAATATCGGTTTTACAGTTGATGTTTTTATCGCCTCGAAAATTAGATATGAATCTATTACCTGTCTTTGAATATCTTGACCGGACGGGGATATATCACCAGAAACCGGTTTGATAAGATAAAGTTCTGTTCTTCCAAGCCAAATCATCGTCTTGAAATAGAGCGCAAGTTGAGGGAAATTCTCGTCGGTGTAATGCCCCCTTGGTTTGAATTGACTGTAATCAACTTTTCTCTCCGTTTCACTAAAGAGAGGTTCTTCAATCAAACGTAGAGATTCAATATTGTTCAATATGTGATCGATATTTGATAGATTATCTGAGTAAAACGGTTGTGCATTTGAAGTAAGAAGTTTTCTCGCAACACTGATGTAAAGATCAACATCCTTCAGCATTTTTATCAACTGGGAATCGGAAGAATATTTTTGATTTAGTATACTAAAATTGTCTTGAAGTCCAGATAGCAATTGTTCCAGTTTTGGAATGAGAAAAGAAATTTCCACTCCTTTCAGAATTCTATCGTATGACTGGTGAAATGCTTTGAGAATAATATCGGTTGATATAAACAGCGGAAGATCAAGGTGATAAATTCTCTGAAGCATTTGTATCACATCGTCGTTCGATACTCTTTCCGTTACGAAGAATCCGTTTTGATTTAATAACTTCTTCTCGTAATCTGTAAGTTGAAGTTTTAGTTCGATCGAATCGAGGTACGAAATATTTGAAGGAAAATTCTTTACACTCTTTTCAAACTTGCCCGCGTCGTACATCGAAAGCAATTCTTGTCTGCTCATATTCTGATGAGAATTCAGAAAGGTTTTGTATTCGTTCAAATTGAACAACGAAGTTTGTGCGAAAACAAATGTAGAGAAGAATACAAAAAAGATTGATTTTGTAATTATCTTTTTCATAACTACTCTATTTTCTTTCTACTGAAAACTAATCAATAAAGATAAAAAGCGAAAGGGGAAAAATGATTCCGTTTATATAAGATTGTAAATCGAAGAATAAGAAGGA
This sequence comes from Bacteroidota bacterium, assembly GCA_021801605.1. Taxonomy (GTDB): domain Bacteria; phylum Bacteroidota; class Ignavibacteria; order Ignavibacteriales; family Melioribacteraceae; genus Fen-1258. The sequence continues at coordinate 47,600 of JAJYXU010000062.1, read as the reverse complement.
AGAGTTACAAATTGAGTCCTTTTTTAATAAGCTCAAACGTTTCCTCTATTGAATGTGGCTTATAATCCAGTTCAGTTTCTGCCTTGAGTGTGATGAGCCCGGATTTTAGAGGACGATGTGCGGGCTGGTTTAAATCTTTTGTGAGAATTGGGAAGATTAATTTTTCATCCAGACCAAAATATTTGGCTATGCGCATAGTGAAATCAAATCTGGATAACATTTCAATTCCGCCGATGTTATAGATCCCTTCTTTCTTTAATTCAATCACTTTATTGATGGCAGACACTATATCATCAATATACGTTGGGTTGCCAATCTGATCTGTAACAATACGGATTATTTGTTGAGAACGTAATGAAGTTATTACCCATTTTACAAAATCCGCACGGCTATATTTAGCAGTACCGTATAAAATATTTGTACGTACAACTGTAAAGCGTGCACCGCTTGCCCGGATAGAATTTTCACTTGCAAGTTTTGTTCTTCCGTAATAACCAATGGGACATGGTTTGTCTTCTTCGGTGTATGGCCCATTCTTACCATCAAAAATATAATCTGTAGAGATATGAATTAAATGTGCGTCAATAGTCCAGCAATAGTGTGCAATATTTTCCGGACCGTTAACATTAATTTTCCATGCAGTTTCTTTTTCAATTTCGGAATTATCAACATTAGTAAAAGCCGCAGTGTTAATCACAAAATCTGGGAAGAAACCAAGAATGATTTCACGAACTTTATTTTTTTGCGTGATATCCAATTGCTTATAATTAATTTCCGGAATGAGAGATTCATTTTCTACCGAAGTGCAAAGGAGTTCAATTTTATCGTTAGAGCGAAAAAATTCTGCGAGTCGCTGTCCAAGCATTCCATTAGAACCAATAATCAAAATTCTCTTTTTTATTAAATCACCGCTAATCATTCAATCTGATTTCTCTTTTCGTTGTTAAGTTTTTTGCCGCCGCCATAGCCCCCGCTTTATTTGCGTACCTAAGCGATTTGTTAACATCTCTTGTAGAAATATATGAATAAAAGAAGACCGCCCCAAAAATATCTCCGCAGCCAATTTTATTTGTAGCATCAACTTGTTCGGCTTTAAGAAAGAGCGATTTAATTTCTCTGTTTTCAAGAAAAAAAGTTTGTACTCCTTTCTCTCCTTTTGTAATAATTATTATTTGAGGTCCAAATTGAAAAATTTCTTTTGCACAATTAAATTCATCTTTGTCTTGAACAATTGTTTTGAGTTCGTTCTCATTGCATTGAAGAATATCTATATTAGACAACCATTCTCTTATTTGTGGAATCGGGCGGAATTCCCGCTCCATATTTGCACCTACTCCGCGTGAAAGCGTATGAACATCAAAATAAATTGTACCGTTGAAATTTTTCCGGGTAGTTTTTAATTGATCGAGCGAAATATCGAAACCGGTTATCATGTTAATTAAGATGCCGTTAAACTGATTCCAGTCTTTTACTTTGTCTATTGAAAGTTGCGAAGACAAGTTTTTATATGTTTCTTCTCGTTCACCAAACCCGGATATTTTAAGAAGCACCTCCGGCATCTTTTCAACTTCGTTAATGAATGTCAGATTAGCTTTTGAATACAATTTCTTAAACAGATGAAATGATTTTTCATTCCGGCATGTAAGAAGATAGATCTCATCTTCAGCTCCGGCTAAAGATAAAATTCCAAGTGCAGAATAAAATATTCCGCCAGGTTTGGAAATTTCATTTCCAGATTCGTCAAAATGATCAATAATCGAGTGTCCGATCAGTAAAATTTTCATTGAATTAAAAAAGACGTATTTTGAACGTAGTTAATAAGGTTATTGTTTATTACTAAGATAGTGAATTAGAACTTCATCGTAAAAAATAGAAAGACAAAATGAAAATTGGAATTACATGTTATCCTACATACGGCGGCAGCGGTGTTGTTGCTACAGAACTGGGCTTGGCATTGGCATCACTCGGGCATCAAGTTCATTTTATCAGCTACGCCATTCCCCATAGACTAACCGGATTTTATGAAAATGTTTTTTTTCACGAGGTAGAACTTAGCACTTATCCATTATTTGAACATTCTCTCTATGATCTGGCACTGACGAGCAAAATGTTGGAAGTATTTGAGTTTGAAGACCTGGATTTAATGCATGTACATTATGCAATACCGCACGCCGTCAGCGCTTATCTTGCCCAGCAAGTTTTGCGCAAATCAAATAAAAACTTAAAATTCATCACAACGCTGCATGGAACCGATATTACTCTTGTTGGTCTTGAACCATCATTTATGCCTCTTGTAAAATTCAGCATTGAAGAGAGCAATGGCGTTACTGCCGTTTCCCGTTTTTTAAAAGAAAAAACACTGACTAATTACAATATCGAAAAGGAAATTGAGGTTATTTATAACTTCATTGATATTGATAAATATAGAAAACAAGACAGTGAAATTTTCCGCAGACATATAGCGCCCGGTGGCGAAAAAGTTTTGGTTCATACTTCAAATTTTCGGCAAGTTAAAAGAGTTGCCGATACAATTCGAGTTCTTGAAAAAGTGAAAAAAGAAGTTCCTACAAAATTAGTTCTTGTTGGCGATGGTCCGGAAAGATCGGATTGTGAACATCTTGCGCGCGATCTTGATTTACAGAAGGATGTTATATTTCTCGGCAAGCAAGATGGTCTTGTTGAAATTTTGAATGCGTCAGATCTATTTCTAATGCCGTCACAATCAGAAAGTTTTGGTCTATCTGCACTCGAGGCAATGGCGTGCGGAATTCCGGTAGTTAGTACATCCGTTGGCGGACTGCCGGAATTAAATATTCACAACGAGACCGGTTATATTGCCGAAATCGGTGATATTGACCGGATGGCGAAATATGCAATTGAATTATTCACTAACGAAAAGAGATATAAAGCGTTTTCTAAAAATTCGCACGACCGTGCAGTTAATAATTTTGACAAGAACTTGATTGTACCAAAGTACGTTGAGTATTATGAGAAGATTTTGAATACATAGTTTGCGAACATCCTTCATGCTCTTGATCTTGCTCATGATCATGGGCATGATTGAGTGTATTAAATACCTACCGCTTTTCTTCCAATACTGTAATACGTAAATCCCATTTCCTCCATCTTCTTTGCATCATAAATATTTCGTCCGTCAAATATTATAGGTAACTTTAATTCGGATTTGATACGATCAAAATCCGGGTTACGAAATTCATTCCATTCGGTCAAAGTTAAAAGTGCATCCGCATTTTTAAGAACCTCATACTGATCTTGAGAGTACTCAAGAATATCATCTAAATAATATTTAGCGTTATCCATTGCAGCCGGATCGTAAGCAGATACTTTAGCGCCAAGACGCACAAGTTCTTTAATGATTGTGATAGACGGTGCTTCCCGCATATCATCTGTATTCGGCTTGAAAGCCAATCCCCAGACAGCAAACTTCTTACCTTTTATATCACGATCGAAATGTTTCAAAACTTTTTTTACAAGAATTAGTTTTTGAAGCTTGTTAACTTCATCAACAACTTTGAGCAATCGAATTGGTGAATTGTGTTCTTCTGAAGTTTTAATGAGTGCATTCACATCTTTAGGAAAACACGATCCTCCGTAACCAATGCCCGGGAAGAGAAATCTTTTTCCAATTCGAGTATCGGCACCAATCCCTTTCCTAACCAGATCAACATTTGCACCAACCGACTCGCAAAAATTTGCAAGCTCATTCATGTAAGTTATGCGCATTGCAAGGTATGAGTTAGCGGCATACTTTGTTACTTCGGAACTTTCCGGATCCATTTCCAATATCGGATTACCTTGACGAACAAACGGTTCATAAAGAGTGCACATTTTTTCAAATACTTTTTGAGTGCGCGAACCAACAACAATTCTATCGGGTTTCATAAAATCATCTACAGCAAACCCTTCACGTAAAAATTCCGGATTAGAAACAACCTCAAAATTTTTGATTCCATGCTTCTCAATAATTCTTGTCAATTCGGCAGAAGTTCCAACAGGCACCGTGCTTTTATTTACGATAATCTTAAAATCCTTAGTTACGGCAGCTTTCAGAATATTTCCTATCTCTTCAACAACTCCAAAAACATATTTCAGTTCGGCAGAACCATTCTCATCCTGCGGAGTTGGAAGACAAAGAAATATCATCTCAGATTCAAGTACAGCTTTTTTTAAATCGTCGGTGAAGATTATCCTTTTCTTCTCAATATTTCTTTTGAACAACATTTCCAAACCGGGTTCATAAATTGTAATTACACCGGCTTTAAGCTTCTTCAATTTTTCTTGATTGTTATCAACACAAATAACCTGGTTACCCATCTCGGCAAAGCACGTTCCGCTTACGAGACCGACATAACCAGTTCCAATTACCGATATATTCATTTTTGACCCCGTGAATATTAGTAGAGAAAATCTTTTTCAATTTCCTTAAAAAGTTTTGCTTGTAAATCTTTTTCCGAAACGATCGGCTTATCAACTTTCCAATCAATCATCAGTTCAGAATCGTTGAATAGAATTGCACGTTCAGATTGTTTGTTATAAAGAGCCGAACATTTGTAACTAAAAACCGCTGAATCGGAAAGGACAGAAAAACCGTGAGCAAATCCCGGTGGAATCCACAATTGATTTTTTGTTTCATCATTTAATTCAACTGAAAAATATTTTCCAAATGTTGGTGAGCCGAAACGGATATCAACGGCAACATCTAAAACTTTTCCAACTATAACGCTGCATAATTTACCTTGAGCATATTCACCAATTTGATAATGCAAACCGCGGACTGTTCCTTTCACAGATTTAGAAATGTTATCCTGGACAAATGTTTTATCAATTCCGCCATCTGCAAATTTTTTTCGGTTGAATGATTCAAAAAAGTAACCGCGTTCATCATAAAAAATATCGGGTGTAATTACAATCAACCCGTCTATAAAAGTTTTTTCGAATTGCAATCTATACCTCAGTATTTTGGATTTTGATGCCAGCGCCACGCTGTTTCTATAATTTTTTCAATTGAATTTTTCGGCGTCCAATCTAAAACTTCTTTAGCTTTTTTATTATCAGCTACAAGCACTGCCGGATCTCCGGCGCGTCTTTCAGCAATTTCAAATGGAATTTCTTTATTAGTAATTGTTTTTGCTTTTGCAATTATTTCAAGAACAGAATTTCCTTTTCCCGTTCCTAAATTAATTATAGTTGATTCGTTCCCGTTAATCAAGTAATCAATTGCTTTCAAATGTGCATCAGCCAAATCATTCACATGTATATAATCACGTATACATGTTCCGTCGGTTGTTTCATAATCATTTCCAAAAACGGAAACTTTTTTTCTTTCTCCCAATGCAGCTTTTAATATTATCGGGATTAAATGGGGTTCCGGATTGTGGCTTTCTCCAATTGAACCGGATGGATCAGCCCCGGCAGCATTAAAATAACGTAACGCAACATGTTTCATTCCGCTTGCGGTTTCAAAATCTTTCAGCATCATTTCAATTATCAATTTTGTGTTTGCATATGGATTGATTGGATTTGACGGCTGCTCTTCTGATATCGGAATTTTAGTAGGATTACCGTAGATTGAACATGTAGAAGAGAAGATAAAATTTTTAACGCCGTTCTCAGCACAAAGCCGGATCAAATTCAAACTCCCGGCAACATTGTTCTGATAATAAATTCCCGGATTTTCAACTGACTCTCCCACATAAGCAAATGCTGCAAAATGAACCACTGCATCCGGCAAATAAGTTCTAATTGTGTAAGAAAGAGCTTCTGTGTCTAGAATGTCAACATCTTCAAATAGAACATTTTGAGGAACAGCTTCTTTATGTCCGCGCGACAAATTATCAATGACAAGCGATTGATGCCCTTTATCAATAAGCAACTTAACAAAATGCGAACCGATATAACCGGCACCGCCTGTAACTAAAACTTTCAATAATTCCTCAATGCATTTTATTAATTTAAAAATACAAAAACTTTTCATTTAGAGTGATTGATTATTCCTCTTCATAATCAAATTGCAGAAACAACATTTTTGGATTAATTTGCAATCAATAATTACAATGAGGTCTGCATGTCAACTCTTCCAAAAAGATTTGAAAGATTTCTAAAAGAATATCCGGAGATTGCAGTTGCTTACGAAACACTTGGCGATGCAATTCATAAAGAAGGATCTCTGACTGAAAAAGAACGCGCGTTAGTTAAACTTGCAATTTCAGCCGGAGCTAAGATGGAAGGCGCTGTTCACGCACAGGTTAGAAAAGCATTAAAAGCTAAACTTACAAAGAAAGAGATACGCCAAGTTGCACTTCTTTCTATTCCAACAATCGGCTTTCCAGCTTCGATGGCTGTGATGAGCTGGATGGACGATATTCTTGATAAGAAGAAAGGCAAATAAAAATATTTTGCAGACCGAAAAACCTTTAGTGGAGCTTAGAAAGAATTTTAATGAAACTATTCCCTTAAAAATTCAACGCATAGTTGCTCTTTGGGGATTCAGTGAAGCTGCATTCGGCGGAATACTTCATGCATTAAAAATTCCTCTTACCGGATTGTTTCTCGGCGGAGCGGCGGTAATTTTTATTACTCTAATTGCTCACTATTCAAATGATAAGTTATCAATTCTGAGAGCTACGCTAATCGTCATATTAGTAAAAGCATTTGTTAGTCCTTACTCTCCCATAACAGCATATTTTGCCGTAGCACTTCAAGGAGCTCTTGGTTATTTATTTTTTTCACTAATCAAGTATGAACGTGCGGCAGCGTTGTTGCTTGGACTTTTTTCTTTACTTTTTTCGGCTCTGCAAAAATTAATTCTTCTCTCGCTAATATTCGGAACCGGATTATGGAAATCCATTGACTTATTTGTTGATTTTGTATTTTCACAAATTCCTATCATAAAGCAATCGCCGACTTTCAGCTTTAGTATTGTAATGGTTTCAATTTATACCGGCATTCATATTTTAGCCGGAATATATATTGGCATAAAAGCTGCGCTAATTCCAAAATGGCTTATATCGAAATCGAAATCATTTGGGAGAATGATAATTGACTTTGAGGAAGATCAAGATTATTTCAAAAAAACAAAAAAGAAGAAAAGCTGGTGGAAAAGATCATCAGGAATCTTTTTATTTTTAATTGTTCTGATGATTCTTTCATTTTACTCTCCACAGCTTGGCAAAAACCGTGCTTACGAAATTATGTTTACTTTGGCTCGTGCAATTGTAATAACATTTTTCTGGTTTTCTATTATTTCTCCTTTTGTTCTTAAACATTTCAAGAAATTTCTTGAAAGGAATAATTTTAAGCATGCTTCGGAGATGAATCAAATTACTGTCTTATTCCCCAGTTTTAAGCGGATAATAAATTTCTGCTGGAGAATGTCTTCTCTTGAGAAAGGAACCAAAAGAATTAGAAAATTTTTAGCAGATTCACTTGCACTTTTACTTTTAGCAGAAATTAAAATTGACTAAAAAGATTTTCATACTTACCGGACCAGTTCACACGGGCAAGACAACACGCTTGATGCATTGGGCGGCTTCACAAAAAAATATCGATGGAATTTTTCAACCCGTCATTGATGAAAAACGATTTATATATCATATCGCTTCACGCTCTCTCAAAATGCTGGAAGTCCCGCCGAATGCCACAGATGAGAACGTAATTAAAATCGGAACTTACCGTTTTAGTAAAGATGTTTTTATCTGGGCTCAAAATGTTTTGCTTAATTCCTTAGATAAAAGCTTAGATTGGCTGATCATTGATGAAATCGGTCCACTGGAATTTGATGGTAACGGACTTGAACCAATCATAACTAAAATTTTTGAGGAGAATGAAAAGTTCAGCGGAAAGATTTTGTGTGTAGTGCGCGATTCAATGCTCGAAAAGTTTGTTGAGCAGTATGGTTTGAAAGGAAGATTCGAGATGTTTGAGTTTCCTCTGTGACTCTGCGCCTCTGTGGTTTACTTTTTCACCGCAGAGACACAGAGACACAAAGAAAATTTTAGAAACTAAATGCGTAACCGACTTCTAATTGCCATTGGCTCATCTTTAAACCTATTGTCTGACGTCCCGGAGCTTCCAAAGGATTTGCACCGGTGACTTCTTTCGGTAAAGCATACATGAATGCTAAGTTCAATTCATTTGTTTTTGTAACCATCTTTGAAACACCAAATGTAATGTGGCTCTCAATTACGCCGGGTGCAAGAATATTAAACATAACTTCTGTTTCGCCAATTGGCTGCTTACCGTATGAGAAACCGCCCATAAATGTCCAGTCTTGAACGCCTGTATACATCACGCCAAATTTTACGATTGTCATATCCTTCCAGCCAAAACCGGCACCGTTATCCGCTCCAAGAGAAGCTATCATCATATTTGGCATCATTGGATTGCTAATTGATTTAACTCCGCTATAAAGAATTTGTTGTACATCTAATGCGAATGTGAAATCTTTTACAACATCTGTTGCAACTCCAACAACCCAGTTTGCAGGAACATCAAAATCGCCTTTCTCGGCAAATAATCCTTTATAGCCATCAAACTCGCTCATGCTCATTTTTGTTTGATATGATGCGCCAACCATTAAGTGTTTTGCAAACGTTCCTTGATAACCTAAACGTACTCCGAAACCTGTTGATGTGCTTACTCTGTTACCTGTTAAGCTTTTCGCATCACTCGAAAACATTGAGAATGCAACCAAACCTTTTGCAGAAAATCTTTGGAAACCGAATAATCCGGTTACACCAAGTGATTGATTCTCGCCAACCTTTACAGCGTAAGTTAAACCGGTGAAGAGCTGTTCCAAGTTAACACCGGTACCGGGTGATGTTGGATCTCCAAATATTTGTTTAGGATAATCTGTGTTCATCCCGCCGTTGCCGTAAAGAACTAAACCAATAACCATATCATTATTTAATTGATAGCTGGCGCCAAGCGTTGGCATCGGGAAATAATTTGATTCACTTTCTACTGTCCCGGGCATCATTCCAAAGGTTCCGGGAAATCCTGATGGATTACCTGTAACAGTGAATTGACGGGCGGGGCTGAAGATAGCAAGATCAAAATCAAAACGATTACCAAGTGTTGCAAGACTTGCCGGATTTGTTGCAGCGCCAATAGAACTTAATGATAGTGCAGAGCCTGCACCGGCAAGCGCGGAATATTTTATTCCGTAACCATGACGAAAATAACCATCCGTTGCAAAGATACTTTGAGACATAAAAATGAATAATCCAAGAACGAGAATTAGTTTGAAATGATTTTTCATAAATGAACCTCTTTGTGAATTAATTTGTGATTGTTTTGTATTTTCTCTCATACTGCATGAAGCATATTTTTCACATTCATTTTGTTTGTATTGCTTATCCAGAATAAATTTTAGGGCATCTCTAATAACTTCAAAAGCTAATCTGTGAAAATCTGTTTTTATCCGTTTTATCTGTGTTCTATTTCTGAAAAAATAGTTTTTAGAGATACCCTTAATCTTTAGTATAATCTTTACCAAGCAAAGCTTTGCCTATTGATTCATCCAACACCGACGGCATGCTCATGTGATTCATAAAAGCCATCTTACCGGCATCCCAGAAGTACATATCCATTCTAAACATTTCTCGCGCGGTGGATACTTGCAACTGACCATCTTTTTGAGTGATCAAAACTTCAATTGGATACGCAACAACGTGATCTATACCCGGGCATTTGTTTTCTTTGGTTTCGCGGCTCGAGCCGGCAATTTGAAATGATAATCCTTCTGTCTGTGGTCTTGTAATACCAAGCAGAACAGAGGAAGAATCCGGTGAATAAACATGACCAATGATTCTCCATTTCAAAACTTCCGGTGATGCAACGTAACGGTAATCAACATCATCTTTTGCCGGTTTGAAGTTTTTAATATTGCTTTCCATTTCGCTGATCAATTTTTCCAGACCTTTTTTTCCTTCACTGTTCTTACGTGAATAAATCATTGGGAATTGATCTTCATCGTTGAAGAAGGTCATTTTGCCAACCATCATAAACATATCGCGGGAAGATTCGCGCAAATCTTCATCGCTGCGTATCGGTTCAAGCGCTTTTTCAATTTTAGTTCCTACGCTGATCGAATGAATTGTTTTTACAAGATTGGCTTTGAATTCTTTTGTCTTTGCAACAACTTGATTGTAATCGTTTTCTTTTCCGTTTTCCCAGAAATCGTTAAAGACAATCCGGTTAATTGTCTCCGGATCGGCAATAATAATTTGAATTCCATCAGGTGTTTCATATAGCCCTACTCTCAGAAATGCAGCAATCAAATATTTGTTACCGTGCGCTGTTATCATTTTTGTGAATTCGTTTGAGCCGAGTAAGATCAACTTTGATTTGAAACCGCACTGATCATCTTTCTTTTGTCTAACGATATCCGGTGAAGCAATCTCTATGTAATTGAGAATGTTGTAACCGGCATTTTTTAATTTAGTTTTTAGTTCATCTCCAACTTTGTTGATATCCCCTTTTACATTAGCAACCGTCAGCAAATAAATGCCATGGTTAGAAGCAAAAACATTTGAAAACAGTACTATTGTAAGAAGCAGCGCTATTTTTTTCATCATAACTCTCACCGGTTAGTTGTTAATAAAAAGATTATGGGTAAGAGTAAGATTAAAAACAAAACTTTTTTTACTTTAGGGTGGTTCTAAAAACCTCAATATTCTCTGCGCCTGCCTACCGAGCGTGTTGCAGAACTTGTCATTCTGAATGAATCCGGCATTAGCCGGAGAAATGAAGAATCTCTATGCTAATAATCGCACTAATTCTAAATTTAAGTGTGAATGACATACTCGAGTTCTGCAACAGACTCTACCGGCAGGTAGGTTCTCTGCGTTAAATTTTTACAAAAGATAGTTTTTTAGAACCCGCCTTTATAAATAATTTCTTGCTCTTGATCTTATTCTTAAGTAAAGATTATCTGTGAACCAGCCGATTTTTCATAGAATTGACCGACAGAGATAATATCATCAACTTGCGGACAGAAGTCTTTTTTTGTTAAATGAAACATCTCAACGGTCGCTTTACAGCCGTAAATTTCGCAGCCCGTATCATGAATCATTTCAATAAATTCTCTTACAGGTGGAATATCCAATTTTTCAATTTCTTTTTTCATCATTCCCGTAGCGAACCATGACATTCCGGGAACGGCGCCCATCCATGTAGGTAAACCCGGTCCCATTGCCGAAGGAACACACATTGCCGGATTGCCGACTGTAGCTACTTTGAGCTTATCCATCTTTTTTTCAATAACGGCGTGTAATCCGAAGAATGTAAAAAATATTGTGGCTTCAATTCCTTCCATTCTTGCACCGTTAGCCATAATTAATCCGGGATATACTCCTTCAAGTGATCCTCTTGAAATAACGATCGAAACTTTTTTGATTGGTTCTGCCATTTTCATTTCTCCTCTAATTAAATACATCCTTTTGGTTTTGGTAATCCTGCAATGCGTGCAGCTTTTTTAGCCGGTCCACCCGGAAAGAGTGTATACAATTCTTTTGTATCAACACCGCTTTCTTTGGTTAGTTTTCTAATCGATGGTGCATCTCCTTTGGCTTCGAATTCTTTTCTCATGTAATTGATTACGAGCCAACGCCTATCATTAAGCTCAGGAATACCTTCTTCAACAGCCAATGCTTTAGCTACATCTTCATTCCAGTCCGTTCGTTTTGCTAAATTACCATCGGCATCAAGTTCTACCATTTTGCCTGCATATTCTTTTACTGCCATTTTTATCTCTCCTTTATTTATTTTTTGTTGAATCTATTTCAATGATTTCTTTACCGTTTTGTGGACTTGCAAGATTTTTCAAGAACTCAAGTGCAAATGTTAAACCTCTTTTCGCTTCCGGTGTGTTTAACTCTTTCATTATTCCAAAGAGCGATACATCTTTCTTCACAACAATATCAAGCTGCTTATACATATTAAGAGCATTATTGATCGTATGAAGCATATCCGGTTGTGTAAGATTTTTTACTGTGTTGAGAATTGTAACGATGTTATCGCCGAGACTTCTTACCTCTTCTTTACTGAAGGATGTAACTATATTATCTGCAATGTTTGTAAGCTCCTTAGCGAATTCGAAATAACCTTTTCTATCAATCTCATCCAGTGTTTTCATAAAATCTAAGATGGATTCTCTCACAAGAGGCGAAACATCCACAAGAAAATCTTTCAAGCTCTCCAATTGTTCAATACTTCGATTGATGGTGTTTACATTTCTCAGAAGGTATTTTCCGAGGTGCAGTATGTCCTTGGTATTTACATGATCATGAACAGCTTCTAGTTCAACAACGGCAGTATCGTAAAAATCCTTACCAACACGCATCAGATCATCTTTTAGATCATCCATTTCACGACGATGTTTTCTCTGAAGTTCAATCTCTTCAAGGATAATATCTAACTTTCTATTTATTTCATCGATTTGCTTTTGTGTTTTAATTTCTTCCATTTTACATCCTCTTTCCAGCCATTGACATCTGAGATTCAATCGGTAATTCAATTCCTTTCAATAAGAAATTCCAATACATCCATCGGAACATCACCTTACCGTAGTGATTCATTTTTGTTTCTTCCAGCAGAGAAAATGGACCAATACCCGGCAGTGGAAATTTTCCCGGGAGTGGTTCTGTATCATAATTGAAATCAATCAAAATTCCTTTGCCAAAACCGGATTCGATAAAACAGTTGGCATGACCGTCAAATTTTTCCTTTGGTTCTCTTCCCTCTATAACACTTAAAATATTTTCGAAAAGAATCTCTGCTTGAAAGTGAGCGACTGATCCTGCTTTTGAGCTTGGCAAATCCGTTGCATCGCCAATCACAAAAATATTTTCATATTCGAGAGACCTAAGCGTTTGTTTATCGGTGGGAACAAAATTCAGTTCATTACCCATCCCACTCCTTGCCATGACTTCATTTCCCATGTTTGTAGGAATGGTAACTAACACATCGAAATCCACTTCACGTTCGTCCCACGAAATAATTTTTTTCTGCTCGTTATCCACTCTCGCTATGCTGAAGTCGGTAGTTAGTTTTATGTTTTTCTTATCGAGAAAATCACCAAGGATTGACGATGCTTTTGGTTTTGTAAAAGCACCGGGAAGAGGGGTTACAAAATGAATTTCAACTTTATCTCTCATTCCCCTTTCAGTGAAATATGAATCGGCAAGAAAAACAAATTCAAGCGGCGCCACAGGACATTTAATCGGCATTTCTGTAATGTTCAGAACAAGTTTTCCGCCTTCCCAATGCTTAAAGAAATTAGATAATGCGCACGCACCTTCAATTGTATAGAAGTCAAAAACATTTTTGTGCCAAAGTTCTCCTTTCAATCCTTCAGTCTCCTCGGGTTTTATCTGCGCGCCGGTTGCTATTATCAAAATATCGTACGAAAGAACTTTGCTATCCTTAAGTATCACCCGGTTTTCTTTGGGTTCGATCTTTTCAATTTCCGAAACAATTACATTCGCCTCCGATGGAAAGAAATCCCTTTTTGGCTTGATGACATCTTTTCTTTTGTAGATACCGAACGGAATGAACAAGAACCCGGGTTGGTAATAATGTGTTTCATGCTGATCTACGATGGTGATCTGCCATTCATTTTTATCTAAGACATTGCTTAATTTATTCAGCATCATAGTCCCCGCTGTTCCAGCCCCGAGTATCAATAATTTCTTCATAGTTTTTCCTTAATTTTAATTTAGAGTTATAAAATGATTTCTTTTAGTTTGTCTTTGATGCTCTTACAGTTTCCAAAAGATGAATACACCTGGCAAGTACGGCAATCTCGTGAAGCACAATAATTATCTTTGTGATTAAGCATCCAGCAAGGTTTAGTATACTCACTGTAAGCGTGGCAATTTAGTCTATCTTTTTTTGAACAATTTAAAATACCCCAGCATGGTATCAACGAAAGGATTCTACGAATCCCTTCAATTCCAATCTTATCTTCCGATATTGTTTTTCTAATGCATCGCATCCGTTCGAGATCTTTATCGGAATACAATCTTTGGTGGCTCTCTTTTTTATAGGGAAGGATTAATCCTTCTCTTTCATACATTCTTAGGGTATGGACTGAAATATTCAGTAAGCTTGCGGCAGTGCTTATGGTATAAACCGGATTATCGGAGACGTTTTGTGCTAACATAATTATTGATCAATATCCTAATTGTTGATATCAATGAGTATCAACTTTACTGCCAATAGATAATGTAAGGTTTTTTTTCAAAATTTTCAGCATTGTTACTTTTTTTCTTCCTATTTGTAAGAAAAAGAATACAATAACTTCTAAAAAATGAGATAACGGCTATGTTGTCTTGAATAAATTTAGGCAGGTAAATCCGGCGCTATATGTGGAAATCACGCGCCGGATAGTTGAATATTGATGATAAATCAGCATCCTTCTTTCTTTTTCTTTGCAGCTTTTCCGCCAACGGCAGGAGTTGAAAGTTTTGGCAATGAAGGCGGAGAATCAGCTTAACCAAAGACCCATTTATCAACACTCACAACTCCGTTCATAGTGTCCATTATATTATTTTGCTCTCGAGAAATCATTTCCTTTAACTTCTGAATGGCAGGTTACACAACCTTCTCTACTATCTGGTATGAGAGGCAGATCAGTGAAAGCTGATTCATCTGCAACTGTTTGTTTCTTCAATTGTTCAACGCGATATTTTTCCACTTTTTCGTCAACCGGAACATTTATATACCAATACACGCCATAGATGAAGAATCCCGCTGTAAGAAGAACAAAAAAATAAGCTGTTAAAAGAAACTTGATATTTAGTCTTAGCGTTTTTCTCATTCTAAAATTTTCTTTTTGATAAACTCAAAGTCATCTATGGTGTTCATGTTGAAATAAATATCTTCCTTATAGAAAGGAAGAATATCTGCCTCAATTATTTCAGTACCGGTATTTAGTATCAAATTTTTTACGCTTGAAGAACTTTTTCCATTTTTATTTTCAGAATTATTCGAACTGCGCAGAATATCTTCGATGACGGGAATTAATGATTTATTATAAATCCCGCATAAATGCTGATCCCTACCGCCAGCCGATGAAATGGAAATAGATCTTGCAGTTTTATATTCGGTAATGAAACGAATCATTTCTTCCGACATTAATGGTAAATCGCATGAAAGGATAAAATTTCTAACTGTTTTTGATATAACAAGAGTTGCATGAATTCCAGAAAGGGGACCATAACCTTTGTAAACATCTGCAGCCATTGGTAAACCAAGAAACCTGTAGCTTTCAAAATCATTTGTGCTGATTAAAATATTTTTAAAGACCTTCGACATTACAACACATATTCTTTCTATAATAGTTTGGTTACCAATCCTAAGTAAAGCTTTATCAGTGCCCATCCGGCTGCTCAAACCACCCGAGAGGATTATTCCCGTTGCATCGGAATATTTTTCTTTCAATCAATTGCTCAAATAGTGCAGCTGAAGATAAGGGGTAAGATTTTTTAAAACAAAATTTATTTACAGAAAAAGAGGCGCGTCAGCGGCGCCCCTTTTATAAAAAGTGTTATTTTATCGTGTATTACGCTGCTTTTGGTTTATAAATCAATGCCGTGACTACTCCGAGCAGTATTGATTGTATGGATCCATAAATAAACCATTGCAGAGCTAACGTATCGGGAATTGGGTAAACTGCATTTTGTGCAACAGCTGCCACAAAGTTCATGAACAATGCAATATAAACTCCGTAGCGGACTCCTTCCAAAATTCCTTTGTTCTGGTATCCTTTAATAAAAATAAATACAAAGAAGAAAGACCAGACGAGATCTGCGATCCACATCCTCCACATCATACTGCTCATTTCTTCCATAGGACGGAAAACATCTGTCAGACCCTCATAAGTCTTGGAGAGAAATAGGCCGTGTATGAGGAAGTTTGTGGCTTCCAGAAGAATAAAAACAGCGATGACTGCGATAATCATTTTTTTTGTGTTCATATAAAACTCCAATTAGTTATTGATGTTGTTGTTTAACCGGAACAGGGACATATTTCTGAAAAATGATTTATGAGGCGTATCTAAAAAGGTCTATTCCATTATTTTGGATTGTGAAAATAAACCGAATTCAAAATTTTTCCATAATGAAATTACCTTTTTAGAGAAGACTCATTGATGCCTTAAAACTTTGGGATTCTATTTTTAGTCAGGAAATATTAAGGTATTCGTTCCAAATTTGAAAAAGCTCGAATGTTGCCCTTACATCCAAACCGCAGTAAATTGCAATATCTTTCATCCTTCCGGCACGGTATAGTTCTTTAACATCCATACCGGTAATGCCTTTGGATTTTGGCGATTCGATGCCGAAAGCATGACAATAGAAATCAAGATTAAATTTCTTAGTGAGACCGTAGAATGTAAACTGTTCAAGCAAATCTATATGGTGAGATGAGTCGTAACGATTCTTTAAATAATTTTTGGTTGGCTTGATTTTGTTTATTGCAGAACGAATCATTATAAAAGGGAGATCAAAATTTCTACCGTTAAATGAAATTAATTTTTCCGCCTTATCAGCATATTTCCAGAAATATGAAAGCATTTGTTTTTCATCTACACCTTTGTACTTAGTAATTTTCTCTTCGGCAACCCACTCATCATCTTCACCGCCTTCATAAAAAACCATAGCTTTTCCCTTTTCAGTATTGAACAACCCAAGCGCAATAATTTTAGCAGTGTAAGGATACAGACTGAGATAACGGATGGTTTCTTCGATCAATTCAGTTTTTTTCTGATGATCTTTTTCGGATTCTGTATAACGCAGCAGGAATTCCTGCTGGGATTCGGAAAGCGTTTCAAAACCAACGCTGACGGTTTCAATATCAAAAACAAGATTCATAAAGCCCCATTTATTTACTTGTTCTAGTTATAAATTAATAAATTTTCGCCAGAGATGATACAATATAAAATGTTAAGATTTATCCGATTGCATTATTGAAAACATTTTAAATTTATTATCTTAACACAAAATTTTTCGAGCGGACAATGAGTCTAAAGAACCGGGCATTATTTATTGATCTATTAAAAGGGCTGGCATTAATAATTATGATTGAGGTGCATGTAGTGAATACATTATTAACCCCGGCACTCCGAGAGACTTGGTGGTTCACCTATTTGAATTTTATTAACGGATTAGTAGCACCTTCATTTAGTTTCGCTTCGGGATTGGTTTTCGTTCTTTCTCTGCAGAAAGGAATTGAACAGCTAAGAATGTTTGGAAAAGAGTTTTGGCGTAAAGTATCAAGAATAGGACTAATCTTTTTTGTCGGGTATTCTCTCCATATTCCCTATTACTCATTAACAAAAATTTTAGCCAACCCGACACAATCGAATCTAGAAAGTTTATACACTGTTGATATTCTTCAATTAATTTCGACCGGACTTATATTTCTACTGCTGGCTCGAATCTTTATAAAATCAGAAAACCGTTTTTACAATTTCTCTCTGATTGTAACTGCAATTGTATTAATTGTAAGTCCGCTAACATGGAATATAGATTTTACACAATACATGCCACTATTCTTTGCAAATTATTTTAATAAAATGCATGGCTCGCTCTTTCCGGGATTTCCATGGTGGGCTTTTGTTTTTAGCGGTGCCTATGTTGCAAAATATTATATCAAAGCCAAGCAGGGAAAAACAGAAAAAGAGTTTGCAAAAAGACTGATTATTATAGGGGCAGCATTTTATCTTATTAGTGTTGTTGTTCTGTATATTTTATTTCCAGCACAGTTGGCTAACATTCGACCCAACCTATTTTTCTTTTTTGAAAGGTTTGGAGTCATACTTTTTTCACTCGGGACCTTCTGGTTTTATCTACAGAATAAAGAGAATTATAAATCACTTATCCTGGATGTTAGCCGTGAATCACTTTTAATTTATTGGGTACATCTTCAATTAATTTACCGGGAAATATTCTGGGGAAAAAGTTTAATACAAATATCAGAGCAGAATTACAATTTACTGCAATGCCTAATTGTAACAGCGGTTTTGATTGTACTTATGCTTGCACTTGCAAAAGTATGGGGCAATTTAAAAAGCAGATACCCGGCTTATTCCCGCTGGGTCACTGTGGCGGTACTTTGTATTGGAACGGTAATTCTTATTTTGCGTTAAGTTGATCTAATAATTTCGACATGTTTTTCAAATTTTAGAACTGCTTCATAAAATTCATTTGGTATTGGAATTGACTTCTTAGTAATGCGGTTAATGTGAACTACAACGCCTCCACCGCGAGCGATAACTTTTCTGGTGTTATTCTTTTCCACAAGATGTCTAAATCCAAAACTTGAGTTCTTAATAAATTCTATTCTTGTATAAATATTTAATTCGTCGTCAAGATGTGTGGATTCAATATAATCGCTTTCGTTGTGAACCATTATAAAGAACGAATCGCCTTCCAAAAATTCCTTCATAGTAAAAAGTTTCTTGATATCTTGAAGATATTTAATGCGGGCGTCTTCAAAGTAGTTAAAGTAAACCGCATTGTTGCAAACACCAAGAATATCTACTTCATGGAAACGAACAATTTCAATGATTTTGTGTTTGTAGTTTTTAATTTCCATTTGGCACCAATTAGTTTATCTCTTGCTCATGATCTTATTCTTAATCTTGCTCTATTAAAAAGATTATGGTCAAGATCAAGAGCATGAGCAAGAAGAAGAAACATTACAACATAATTTTTTCAATTATTTTTACTGCTTGGTCAATATCTTCCAGTGAAACATCCATATGAGTTACAGCCCGAATCACGCCAACTTTTCCTGTCCCGAACAACAAACCGTTTTCTTTACATCTATTCAGGAAATCATCAACAGATATTTTAAGTGAGGAGAACATTACAATATTTGTTTGAACGAGTTCTTTAATAATGATAATGCCAGGTATAAGAGAAAGTCTATCAGCAAGAAGCGTTGCTTTCTCGTGGTCTTCTTTCAATCGGGGTATATTATTTTTCAAGGCATATAATCCTGCGGCTGCAAGAATGCCTACCTGTCGCATTCCACCGCCCCAAGCTTTACGCACTCGGTAAGCTTCTTTAATGAAATCTTTAGTACCGGCAATAATAGAACCAATTGGCGCTCCCAACCCTTTTGAAAGACAACAGGAAATAGTATCAAAATGTTTTGCATATTCTGCAGGTGAAATTCCAGTTTCAACAGAAGCGTTCCAAATTCGTGCACCATCCAGATGAAACGAAAGATTATACTTCTTAGCCAAATTGGAGAGTGACTTAATGTTTTCAATTGAATTAATTGTTCCGCCAGCACGATTATGTGTGTTCTCTATCTCAATAACTTTTGTGCGAGCCATATAGTATGCGCTCTCGGGACGAATAAGCGGTTCGATTTGCTTAGCAGTAAAAATTCCTGGTAGTCCACCGTCAACCAAGCTTAACTGAATTCCGCTTAATGCAGCAGGTGAACCGGATTCGTATTGAAAAATGTGGGCGTCCTTTTCGCAGATAACTTCATCGCCAGGTTGAGTTAATACATTCAAACAAATTTGGTTTCCCATCACTCCGCTTGGAACAAAAAGCGTCGCTTCTTTACCGAGAAGTTCGGCAGCATATTTTTCTAGTTCGTTTGCTGTTGGATCTTCTTTGTAAACATCATCGCCTACTTCTGCATCATACATTGCTTTGCGCATTTCTTGAGATGGTTTTGTAATTGTGTCGCTTCTTAAATCAATAATTTTTTTCATGATCTTTTCTTCAGTTTAGTTGAGAATTTTTTATAAACAAAAAACAATATCGTTACAATTGAAATGAAAGAAGAAAACAACGGCACCACCGATGGATAACGGGAATAAATTGTTACACCATCTTCAATTGCTGCATCTCCGACAAGAATATCGCGGGTAAAAAGTTTTGTTGATGCAATTGTTCTTCCAATCGGATCTATTATACAAGTCACTCCTCCATTAGCCGCACGAACGAGAGTCTTCCGATTTTCCACAGCACGTAGAACAGAAATTTCTTTATGCTGATATGGACCGCTCGAATTTCCATACCAACTGTCATTTGTAACAACCACAAGTAAGTTTGCACCGCGTTGGACAAAACCCGCAACGAAATCCGGATAAATTGATTCAATACAAATAACACCGCCAACTTTAAGAGGGATATTTTTCGATTCATTTAGATCAAATACCGTTTGATGCTGTCCCACATTCCAGCTTGAAATACCAACTTCCCATTTAATAAAATCACCTAAGAATGGTAATTCTTCTACAAATGGAACATGCTCTCCAAAAGGGACGAGTTTTATTTTTCCATATTTTTGAACATTAAGAGAGTAAGGTGTAAAGAGCAAAATTGAATTGTATGATGTATATAGAACACCGCTCTTAGTTTCTTTAGCATCCTTTGGAGCTTCATTTTTGTTAAAATAAAAATTTTTATCCGGCATCCCCGTCATCAGTAAAATGTTTTTTGTGCTGACAAACTGATGAATACGCTCAACTTCCATTTCATAATTTCCGGATAGTAGATAAACCGGCAAAGCAGATTCGGGCCAAATAATAAGTTTAGCGCCTTTATTAATTGCCCTCTCCGACAACTCCAAATATTGATTAAGCTGATCATCAATACTGCCGGCTTTCCATTTATCCCAAGGATTCAAATTGGGCTGAATCAATCCAACTTTTATTTTTTTATCTGCAATTTTAAAATTATTTATCCGGACTATTCCGTAGATCAACACAACAAAAAAAAGTGCAGCCGTTGTTAGTGCAAATTTGTTATCAATCTTCTTTTTTCTTTTCAAATCTTTGATTGAGAGATAGATGAAAATATTTATAAAGAGAATGATTAAAGAAAGACCATAGACACCGACTATGTCCGCAATTTGAATAAAGGTATTGAAGTAAGGCAAACAATTTCCCAACGTAAGCCATGGAAAGCGTGCATCGGTTAAACTATAAAGATATTCAAATGTAACCCAGTATAAAGGAAAAAGAAAAAGTGCAGTTTTTTTACCGAATGATTTCTTTGAAAAATAATAGAGCGTAGGAATAATTAAATAGAAGAAAGGATTAAAAAACAAGAGCGCTGTGCCGGAGATCATCAAAAATGTGTCCGCTTCTTTTGTCCAGCTTCCAACCCAGTATAAAGTTATCAGATTAAAAAAGAAAAGAGTGAAGTAGGTAAAGCGGTTTAGCGATGCGAGTGTTTCCTTTTTTTCAATTACATAGAAAAACGGAACAAACGCAAAGAAACTTAGAAATGGCAAAGGAATTGGCGGATAAGATATACCAAGCATTACGCCGCTCAATAACCCGAACAATAAATTTTTCTTTCGTTCCTTCTTCTGTTCCGGTGTTAAAACTATTCTATACTTCTCAAGAAATTTCATTTGTCTTTTTTCTTTTCAGCCAAAATCTAATTAAAAGAAAAACAATTACTAAAACTGTAAGTGATAAAATAATCTGTGAATATTTGGATAAGTAAGAATCTATAAGTTGTAGATTTTCACCCAATTTAATTCCGAGAAAAATCAGCAGCGCATTCCAAATAAAGGAACTAACCCACGCATAGATAAATGTGCGCATCGGTTTAAGACGATGAACGCCACAGAAAAAACTGACCACCGCACGTGTGCCTGGAAGAAATCTATTAATTAAAATTATATTATAACCGTATTTATGAAAAAAGAGATCGGCTTTATTCAAATATTCTTTTTTGATGAATTTGAATTTCCCTTTTCGAAGAATTTTTTCACCAAAAAATTCACCTATTAGATACATTACAATAAAGCCAAGTCCGCTGCCGATACTTGTCAATAATAATATCGGGATGAAACCAAGAGTTGAATTTGCAATTAAAGTAGCGCCGAAAAGCACAATAAAATCGCTTGGTGAAGGGGGAAAAATATTTTCGATGAACGCAAAAATGAAAAGAACAAGATAGATTAACGCCGGATCGAGAGAGCCGATATAAGAAATTATTTCGTGAAGCATTATTTATCTTTTTTAGTTAGAAGAACAACTGCATGGGCGGCACAACCTTCTTGACGACCAACAAAACCTAATTTTTCTGCCGTAGTTGCTTTGATCGAGATATGATCAACATCTACATTTAAAATGTTAGCTATAACTTTTCTCATCTCAGGGATAAAGATAGAAAGTTTTGGTTCTTCAAGAAGAACAGTAGAATCAACATTCCCGATTTCGTAATGAAAATCATTCATCAAATAAAATACATGGTTCAACAATTGTTTACTGTCGGCATCTTTATATTTCGGATCGGTATTAGGAAAATGCTTACCAATATCGCCGAGCGCAAGAGCGCCAAGAATGGCGTCGCATACTGCATGAAGAAGAACATCGGCGTCGGAATGTCCAAGTAATCCTTTATCGGAAGGAATTTCAACTCCGCCAAGAATTAATTTACGGTCGGGTGAAAATGAATGGACATCGTAACCAAAACCAATTTTAAATTGTGCGCTCAATACCGAACCTCAAATTTAGTGAACTCATTTTTTGAATCGCTCCACTTTATTGATGTATTTTTTATATGTGCATGTGAAGGACCAATCTTTATTTTATTGAAAAATTCTTCGATCATTGCATCTTCACCTTCTACAACGGTATAAACTTCTCCGCTGAATAAATTTTTTGTATAACCTTTCAATCCAAATTCCTCAGCAAGTCTAACCACAAAATATCTGAATCCAACTCCTTGCACAAGACCGTTTACTAAAATTTCAGCCCGTTTCATTTTTTGTTTTCTTTTCGAAGAATGAATCAAACACTTCAGAAACAATTAAACCGAAAAAAATCAGTACACTTCCTACCAAACTAAAGTTACTAATTTTCTCACTGAGTAAAAAGAATGCAAAGATTGCAGCAAATATCGGTTCGAATGAATAAATGATTCCTGCTTTTGTAGGACTTACTACTTTCTGGAATTTTGTTTGAAGTCCGATGTTGAAAAGTGTTGCAAGCAGTGAAGTATAGAGCAATCCGAAAATCAAATATTTTGTAAAAGAGACGTGAAGCGACTCAATAGAAATTCCAGAGAAGAGAAATGCGGCGATAAAACTAAGAATAGAGACGGTGGAAATCTGCATAAGAAGAATTGTCCAATAATGATTTTTCAGTGAGATGACATCAATATAAACAACATGGACTGCGAAAAAAGCAGCACAGACTATTGTTAGCCCATCTCCAAAATTAAAGTTAGCTCCAAGCTCGCTAAGAAAATCTTTTATTGATGTTCCGCCGCTTGATAAAAAAACTATTCCTAAAAAGACTAAAAGAGTTCCAATCATCGAACCTTTTGATGGAAGTTTTTTCTCGATAATCATTTGAAATATCGGAACCATTACAACTAAAGATCCGGTCAGAAATCCGGATTTGGTGGCTGATGTATGTTTGAGTCCGATGGTTTGTGTAAAGAATCCGAGAAAAAGAAATAAACCGAGAAACATTCCCGGCAAAATAGATTTTAAATCAATTTTAGTTTTTCTAATGGTTATAATTATAGCCAGAATTGAAGCAGCAATTCCAAATCGGAAAGCAATGAAAAGCATCATGGAGATATCGTTAAGAGATTCTTTAACGATTACGAATGTTCCGCCCCAGAGAATCGTCATTAAAAGAAGAGCACCCTCGCCAAAATATTTACTGGAAGTTTTTTGAGTGGGGTTATTTATCATCCGCTTTATAACCAAAACTTTTTAACATATTCGGATTTGAACGCCACTTCTCACGTACTTTTACGCGCAGTTCAAGATAAACTTCGTGATGTAAGAATTTTTCAATTGCTTCGCGGGCTTCTTGACCTAAAATTTTTATTGCTTCCCCCTTATTGCCAATAATAATCGGTTTCTGAGTTTCTTTCTCTACGATAATTTCCGCACTTATAAAATCTTTAGCATTCTCGCGTTCTTTATATTCGGCAATAGTAACTTCCGTGCTGTAAGGAATTTCATCTCGGTATCTTTCAAAAACTTTTTCACGAATGATTTCGGAGACAAAGAACCGTTCGTTTTCATCGCTCAACTGATCATCGGGATAATATTTAGGATGTTCAGGAAGGAACTCAAGAATTGATTCTGTAACCGAAGAAAGATTAAATCCTTCGGAAGCAGAAATCGGAATTATCTTCTCGAAAATTCCTTTTGCCGATAGATCTTTTATCAAACTTTCAACAACATTTTGATTCGACAGATCAATTTTATTAATCAGCAAAATCTTTTTTAACTGAGTATTCTCAAAAATTTTTGCAACCCGTTCATCGGAAAGAGTTTGAGCACCAGTTGGATCTGCGCTTATATCTATTATGAACAAAATTAATTCGGAATCTTTTACAGATTGATAAACATATTCAAGCATTCTCTCTTGCAAAAGGTATTCCGGATTAAGAATGCCCGGTGTATCTTGAAAGATAATTTGGTAATTCTCTGTAGAAAGAATTCCAAGAATTTTTTTACGTGTTGTTTGAGGTTTGCTTGTAATTATAGAAAGTCTTTCTCCGATAAGTGCGTTCATCAATGTTGATTTACCAACGTTTGGTTTACCTACGATTGAAACAAAGCCCGATTTATGTGACATGTTTTTCTTTTTTATTGTGGATGCAAAATATCGAAAGTATGGCTGATACGCTAATTGAAGGAACACGTAGAGACTCGATTGTAGAGACTCGATTTATCGAGTCTCACTAAAAAGCGAGACTTCATAAATGAAGTCTCTACAAATAATGAAGTCTCTACAAATATTAATGCGACATGCTGTTCAACTTCTTAGTAAAGTTTTTATGAGATTCAAAAATATTTTAAGCAAGTTCGTGTTCTTCAAGCCAATGTTGTGAATCAATAGCCGCCATACAACCGCTTCCGGCAGCAGTAATTGCTTGACGATAAGTTTTATCAGCAACGTCTCCCGCAGCAAAGACACCTTCAATATTTGTTTTAGTCGTTCCCGGCTTTACCATCAAGTAACCAGTTTCGTCCATGTCCAAAGCCCCTTTGAACAATGAAGTGTTTGGTTGATGACCAATTGCTATGAAGATTCCATCTGCCGGAACTTCCCGGGTTGAACCGTCTTTTGTATTTTGAAGAAGAGCGCCTGTAACAAATTTTTTACCGTTCTCTTCTTTACCCAAGACTTCTTTTATTACTGCATTGGTAATAAATTTTACTTTAGGATTTTTCTGAGCGCGTTCAATCATAATTTTTGAAGCGCGGAATTCTTCACGGCGATGAATAAGCGTAACTTCCGAAGCAAACTTTGTTAGATAAGATGCTTCTTCGAATGCTGTATCTCCGCCGCCGACTACAAGCACTTTCAAACCTTTGAAGAAAAAACCGTCGCAAGTAGCGCACGCAGATACGCCGTAACCCATAAATTTCTTCTCACTTTCTATGTTAAGAAGTTTTGCAGAAGCACCGGTTGAAATGATCACAGAATCTGCTGTATAAATTTCATTTTCTGCTTTAACAACAAACGGACGTTTCGAAAAATCAACCTCGGTTACATTTTTGAAAAAGCATTGTGCACCAAACCGCTGAACCTGTTTTCGCATAATATCCATCAATTCCGGACCTTGAATTCCATGCTCGAAACCGGGAAAGTTTTCTACTTCTGTTGTAATAGTTAATTGTCCGCCGGGCTGCATTCCTTCAAATACAACCGGATTAAGATTTGCACGGGATGTATATAGTGCGGCGGTTAAACCTGCCGGTCCAGAACCAATAATAATTACTTTGTGATGATTGTCAGACATTAATTTATCTCCAAAATTTTTCTGAACAAAATTACCTAAACAACATGAATTATGATAATTATTAGATGGGATTATTGTCTATTGGATTCACGCCTCTGTGTCTCTGCGGTGAAAGAAAGTTCGCATTTCTTTTCAATCCCCACAACTTTGCCCGTTTGATAGGACTCGTTTCAAATCTTTGCTTGAATATTTCCGGAGTCATTTCCTTAACCTCATTTAGAGAAATTTCTTTATTGCCTGCCGGTTCAAATTCTTTTTTGTCTGTTTGAATAGAAAATTTTTTATTCCAAGGACAAACATCCTGACATATATCGCAACCGAAGATCCAATCATCAAATTGATTTTTGAACGCTGCCGGGATCTCTCCTTTATTCTCAATCGTCAAGAATGAAATACATTTGTTTGCATCAACAAGATATTCATTCACAATAGCTTTTGTCGGGCAAGCATCAATACAAGCTATACAAGAGCCGCAGTAGTCTGCCACTGGTTTGTTGTATTCAAATTCATAATTAGTAATAACCGTTGAAAGGAAAACCCAACTCCCCATAGCGCGTGTAATTATGTTTGTGTGTTTTCCAAGCCAGCCAATTCCCGCACGTTCTGCCCAGACTTTATCCATAACGGGACCGGTATCCACATAAGTCAAACATTCAAAAGCCGGATCGATTTTTCGCAGTTCTGTTTCAAACAGCGCAAGTTTTTCCCAAATAATAATATGATAATCTTTTCCCCACGCATATCTTGATACTTTTCCATATCCGTCTGATATGTTTGATTCAATTGTGTGATGATGGTCGGTGTAGTAATTCATTGCAAGAGAAATTACACTGCGTGCGTTAGGTAAAATGTCTTTAATATCGAATCGTTTTTCAATGTTGCGTGTCATGTAATCCATTGAAGCGTGATAACCTTTGGCAAGCCATTCTTTCAAATGTTCTGTTTCATTTGGGAGAGTTTGCGCAGATGTAAAACCGACAAGATCAAATCCAAGTTCTTTCGCTTTTTCAATTACTATTTGGTTAGATATTTTCATAAATCCTTTGCGGTCTTGGCGAAGTCTTTGCGTGGAATTGTTTCTCGCAAAGCACGCAAAAGAAACGCAAAGATTTCGCTAAGAACACAGAACAATACAAATCACATCTCAACAGTTCGAACGATTTCACGTTCTAAAAGAGAAAAGAAATTAATTTTCTAATCTTTTTATTATAGTATCAATTTGATTTATAAGAGTAGGAATAGAAATCTGTACTGCGTTCCAGACAGCTTCCAATTCTGTACCGAAGTAGGAGTGAATCAAAATATCTCTCATCCCTGCCATTTCTTTCCATGGTACTTGCGGATTTGCATAGGTTATTTCCGACGGTATTTTTTTGGAAGCTTCTCCAATAATCTCTAATTTTTTGATGACAGCGCTTACAGTTTTATCATCATCGCAAAAGCTTTCGTAGTTAAATCCTTCTGTAAATTTTTGTATGGCAACAGAAGCATTTAGAATATCTTTAAGAAAAAGTTTTTGATCTCTCATATATAAATCAGATCATTCATAACATAAGGTTTGATTTCTTCTCTCAAAGCGGATGTTGTTACGATATCAACAGAAGCATTAAGCTTTTCTTCGAGAAAAATTTTCATTGCTGCAAGATCAAAGATTGTAATTCCGCTTTCTTTTTCGATCAGCAGATCAATATCGCTTTTGTCGTTCTCCTCTCCGCGTGCATGGGAACCGAACAGACCGATAATTCTGCTTTTATATTTTGTTCTGGTTTCTTTGTTTAACTCTGTTAATGTATTGATCAATTCTGATTTACTCATATAATCACCTAATAAATCATTTCATAAAAACCTATTTCAATTTCCCCAACTTTCCCTTCATTTTCAAGCATAAACTTTGCGCTCTTTACGTTTAAGCTTTTAAGCGCTAAGAACGCAAAGGATTTCGCAAAGGAGGTAAAGGATCAATTACCATCTCATTTTTTTCTTAAATACTTTTAGATAGACATCATCATCAATAATTTGCACCTCGTAACAATCCAATCCCGCTATTCCATTTGGAACTCTACCGGTGCTCAGTTCGAACTGCCAGCCATGCGCGGGGCATTCAACTTTTCCATCTTCAATAAAACCATCGTAAATGATTGCCGCTTTTTGATGAATGCACATATTGCTCAGAGCGTAAACTTCTCCATCAACTTTGAAAACAGCTATATCAACATCATTGACAAAAAATCTTTTACCTATCTTTTCTTTCAGATCTGAGTACTTGCAAACCTTGAAGAAACCGTCAAGTTCATTCATTAAATCATCTCTGTATAAACTTCATCAACAGAAAATCTTTTATTGGATTCAGCAACGGTAGCCATTATAACTTCAGGGTCATGTTCAAAAAATAATTTCCAATTACCTTCAATAGCTTGAGGAAGAATTTTTTTCTTCTCTTGAACAGTGACGAGCGGCTGCAAATCATATCCCATCACATAAGGAATTGGAATGTGCGAGGTAAACGGGAATAGATCTCCGCAGTAGAGAACTGTATTAGAGGAATCATGAATTTTGACCATCTGCTGAAAAGATGTATGCCCGTTAACAGTTAGAAAATCAATTTCATCATCAAATGGAACATCTCCGTCAACAAAGTGAAGCAAACCTTCTTTGTGCAGCGGCATAAAACGGTTTTGTATAAAACTTCCACGGTCGCGCTCGGTTGGATTTATTGCCCACTCAAAATGTTTTTTCTGTACATAATACTTTGCGTTTGGAAATGCCGGTATCCAGTTTTCATCTTCCAGAATTGTAGAACCGCCGGTATGATCGAAATGAAGATGCGTTAAAAGTACATCGGTAATTTCATCAGGTTTAATTCCAAGTTTATCAAACGATTTGATTAATGTGTTTTCGGTCTGATCCAACCTGTATATCTTCACAAATTTCTCATCCCAATCTGTTCCGATGCCGGTGTCTATCATAATTTTGCGAGAGCCGTTAACCAGCAAAAGGTTCCGGGCGTTCAATGTTACACGATTAAGATCGTCTGCCGGATTAAATTTATTCCATAGCGGTTTAGGTATGATTCCAAACATAGCGCCGCCATCCAGCCCAAACGAGCCGGTTTCAATAACATGTAATTCATATTTGCCAATTTTCATCTTTTAACTTTATGATTATTTTGAAAATGATATCTTTGTGTTAAAGTTACAAATAAGTAAGGATATTTTTATGAACAACAAACCTATTAATGAATTTGTTCACCAAATTACTTTGATTTCCGTTGTACTGATTACAACAGCGTTACTGTCAAATTGTTTAATCGTTAATCCGGCTCTGGCTCAATCGGAAAAAGAATTAAAAGTAATGACTTTTAATATCCGTTATGGAACCGCAAATGACGGGGAAAATAGCTGGCAGTTTAGAAAAGAAAATGTTGTGAGGACAATTAATAATTTTAATCCGGATTTGCTCGGTTTGCAGGAAGCGCTTCAAATTCAGATTGACGAATTTCTTAAACGAATGCCGGCATATTCTTGTTTAGGCGTTGGGCGAGATGATGGAAAATCCGCAGGAGAACATTCATCCATCTTTTACTTAAGAGATAGGTTCGATGTTGATTCAGCCGGAACATTCTGGTTTTCGGATACGCCAAACATTATTGCTTCAAAAAGTTGGGGTAATAATATCACACGTATTTGCACCTGGGCTCGCTTGTTTGATAAACTTTCCGGTAAAACGTTTTACATCTTTAATGTTCATCTAGATCATGAAT
Source organism: Bacteroidota bacterium (assembly GCA_021801605.1). Lineage (GTDB taxonomy): Bacteria > Bacteroidota > Ignavibacteria > Ignavibacteriales > Melioribacteraceae > Fen-1258. The sequence goes on along the minus strand of JAJYXU010000062.1, from coordinate 18,056 downwards.
CGCAGCCGTCACGCGAAAAAAGTACATTACTGCTTATAAAAAGAATTTCTGATAAAACTTTGCCGGTTATTCTAACAGGGGATTTTAACTGCGGTGATGAAAACCCGGCAGTTAAAACAATTCTTGATTCAGGAATGATTGATACCTACCGTAAACTTAATGTTAAGAAAACGAATGAAGGAACGTTTAATTCATTTAAAGGAGATACAACCGGAGATAAGATTGATTTTATATTTACATCGAACCATTTTGAAGTAAAGCAATCTGAAATTATAAGAACGAGCTATGACGGCAAATATCCTTCAGATCATTTTCCGGTAACTGCTCTTATAAAATTTTCAAAGTAGAATTCTTTCTAAAACAATAGAGGTTGTCTCATAAGTAAAATTTTTTAAATAATAGAACGCTGATAAAAACAGATTCACCCCGTGGAATAATTGATAATTAAATTTATTACAAAAGGTAAAAATATTATTCCACGGGGTAAACAGATTTTCGCAGATTTTTTATTTGAATAATTACTTGAGACAACCTCTATAACATTAAAAGTCAATCGCTACAGAGTTAACTGCAAATAACTATCTTCCCAATCCATCTAAATAATCTTTTCTTTTTAACAAAGTCTCTTCATCTTCAACATGTTTAGGATCCGGGATACAGCAATCAACCGGACAAACAGCGGCACATTGTGGTTCATCATGGAACCCTTTGCATTCGGTACATTTATCCGGAACTATATAGAAAAAATCTTTGGAGAAAAATCCGTCAGCGCCGGAGGGGGCTGCCTCACCTTCGCCATAATTTTTTTCGGCTAATTTCCATTGTGCGCCACCTTCATAAATAGCCGTATTAGGGCATTCGGGTTCACATGCACCACAATTAATACATTCGTCTGTTATCATTATTGCCATAGCTGGCCTCCTTATTTATTAAAAAATTTAACTGATAATCTCGAGTTTCGGAATTTGATTCCAAAATTTTGTTGAATCTTGAGTAAAAGAATTTTCTTTTAAATGATTCATTCAGAAATATCTTTCAATGCGGGTGAAATAATACTAAAACAAGGTTAGAACTTCAAGACAAATAAGACTTTTATGAAAGGAAATTACCAACTTCCGCTTGAACCACCACCGCCAAAGGAGCCGCCACCCCCAGAAAAACCGCCAAAACCGCCACTTCCGCCAAATCCACCACCGCCACCCCATCCGCCACGGCTTCCTCCACCACCCATCGAACCAAGAATAATCCAGGGCAAAAGACCGCCGCCGCCTTTTCCTCCCTTCTTAAAAAATGATGCAATGAAAATAATTAACATAATTATGAATATAAATGGAAAGCCACGCCCTTTACTTCCCTTATCTTTTACATCACCTTTATACTCTCCGCGTGTTGCCGCCATTATGGCATTAATCCCAGCAGTAATACCTGAATAATAATCACCTTGCTTGAAATAAGGTCGGACTTCATTTCGTTGTATAGAACTTGTAAGAGCATCTGGAAGAACGCCTTCTAATCCATAACCGACTTCAATCCTCATCTTGCGTTCATCTTTGGATACGAAGAAAAGAACACCGTTGTTATTTTTCTTAGACCCGATTTGATTTTTAGCTGCCGTCTCATAAGTATAGCTTTCGAGCGGATAGCCGTTAAGATTTGAAATCATCAGAAAAACAATTTGGTTGGATGTAGAGTCATCAAAACTTTTGAGTGTAGAATTAAGAGTGTAGAGTTCAGAACTCGATAAGGTGTTAGTCAAATCAGTAGCATAATTCTTTAAAATCGGAAACTCTATCTGAGCTTTCAGAAATAATATTGGTAAGAAGAAGAAAATTATTTTTTTCATCAATTGTCCACTTTACGTTCTAAACTCTACACTCTACGTTATTAAAACTGTACTTTAGGCGTTTGGTCTGAACCTGCAGCAGCTTTGAAATATTCTTTTTCCTTGAACCCGCCAAAGTTAGCTATGAATACTCCCGGAAATCTTTTAATTGCAGTATTATATTCTGTTGCAACTTGATTATACTTTTGTCTTTCAACGGTAATGCGGTTTTCCGTTCCCTCTAATTGTGCTTGAAGCTGTAAGAAATTCTCATTAGCTTTTAATTGAGGATAATTTTCCGAAACAACAAGCAATCTTGAAAGTGCGCTTCCCAAACCATCCTGCGCTTGTTGAAATCTTTGAATAGCCGCCGGATCGCTAAGTTGGTCGGTAGTGAGTTTTATCTGTCCCACTTTTGCACGCGCTTCGGTAACTGCGGTATAAGTTTCTTTTTCGAAGTTAGCGACGCCTTTAACTGTAGCAACCAAATTTGGAACGAGATCAGCTCTTCGTTGATAAACATTTTCAACCTGACTCCATGCAGATTTAACACTTTCATTCAATCCAACAAAGCTATTGTATTTACCGGTTCCCCATGATACGAGTAAGAAAATAATAATGACGATTCCACCAGCAATCCCCAATCCGATCTTTAGACCTTTGCTCATTTATCCTCCTTTATTGAAAAGTATAGAGTTGACAGTTAACAATATATTATAATAATTTTTTAACTAATAACGGAAAGCTGATTATCCCGATCTAATTTGTTAAACTTCTCATCGGAGCGGGAATTCTTCCGCCCCGTCCGACAAAACCGGCACAGCTAATTGTTCTAACTTCCATTATAGGTGCTTTACCAAGTAATCCGCCATAATCAACCATATCGCCAACTTTCTTACCGTAAGCGGGAATAATTCTTACTGCCGTAGTTTTATCATTGATAATTCCTATTGCGGCTTCATCAGCAATGATGCCTGCAATTGTGGTAGCGGTTGTATCGCCCGGTACTGCAATCATATCAAGACCAACCGAACAAACTGCTGTCATTGCTTCCAATTTTTCCAGAGAAAGATTTCCTGCTTGCACAGCTCGAATCATCCCCATATCCTCGCTAACCGGAATAAAAGCACCACTCATTCCGCCAACGGACGAACTTGCCATCAATCCTGCTTTCTTCACTGAATCATTCAACATAGCCAGAGCTGCTGTTGTTCCAGGTGCGCCTACATCTTCAACGCCCATTGCAATCAATATATCTCCAATACTATCCCCCTCAGCAGGAGTTGGCGCTAACGAAATATCAACTATCCCGAAAGGAATTCCATTTTTCTCTGCAACTTTTCTTCCGATGAGTTCACCGGCTCGTGTGATTTTGAAAATCGTCCTTTTAATTACTTCGGACAACTGCTGTAAATCAACATGTCCGGCTTCGCGGATTGCTTCAAGAACAACACCCGGACCGCTAATTCCAACATTGAGAACGATCTCCGGTTCACTTACTCCGTGGAATGCACCGGCAACAAAAGGATTGTCTTCAACCGCATTTGCAAAGACAACAAGTTTTGCACAGCCGATTGAATCATTGTCCTTCGTTTTTTCCGCAGTGAGTTTAATTACCTCGCTCATCATATTTACTGCATCCATGTTAATGCCGGCTTTTGTTGAGCCGATATTAACACTTGAGCAAACCCGCTTTGTCTGAGATAGCGCGAAAGGAATTGATCTAATAAGTTCACGCTCGCCGTTTGTCATTCCTTTCTGCACCAGGGCAGAATACCCGGCTATATAATCTATTCCAATCTCTCCGGCAGCTCTATCTAAAGTTTTAGCTATCTCAATAAATTCTTCCATGCTGCATGCATCAAAAGGAATTGAGATTGGAGTCACAGAAACTCTTTTATTCGCTATCGAAATTCCGTATTGTGCTTCTACTTCCTTAGCTAATTTTACATGTTGGCTTCCGTAGCGGAGGATCTTATCATAAATTTTTTGTTTTGTTACTTCAATGTTGCGGTCGTGACAATCGCGCAAACTAATTCCCATTGTAACAGTTCTGATATCGAAATGTTCGATCTCGGTCATGCGGATGGTTTCGAGTATTTCTTCAAATTCGTATGGCATATTATTTTGTCAGTTGTTGGTTGTTAGTAGTCAGTTGATCACTCTTTGTCAGTAGTCAGTTGTTATTCGTCAGTTGATCTTTGTCTCGAAGATCCGATCGAATTAATATCCGCACCAAGTTTAGGACTGAGTTCATCAAGAATAAGTTTCAGTTTTTCAATTTGCGCCTTGGTTAAAAGATTTCTTTTACTGCTTTTCTTAACCAATGAATTGTTTCATTTAACGAACCACGAGCAATTTTCGCAAATCTTTTATTCTCATTAAAAGTTCCTCTTCCGTTGCCTTCAGCTATATTCGCACCAATACTATCTGCTGATCTTACAATTTGAGAACCGACAGTGTTCTTTGCAAATTTTTCCCAATCAAAAACTATATCCCAAATTAAATCAGCTAGATATTCAGATAACTTATAAACTCGCAAAGATTCAAAATTCGTTTTCGTATCATTGTTCCAATTTTTAGTTTTTAATCAACTGACTACCGGCAACGGACGACGGACGATTTTCAAATCCTGTGCATATACCTAAACACATCTTCATGCTGTAAATAAATTTTTACCCTTAAAGATTCGGCAATTTTGTTCATCTCTTCCTGAATCTCTTTTAAATCTTTTTGTGATGAAGTTATATCAATTACCATAATCATAGTAAAAAAATCACCAAGTAGTTTTTGGCTTAAGTCTTGAATATCGCAGTTGGCGTCGCCGAGTGCTTTGGTAACACCAGCAACAATTCCGGGATGGTTCAAGCCAAACGAAGTTAATATTACACGACCCGAGGAGGCATCGCCCTTCTCGAACTTGTAATCGCCGCCCATTGCTTCAACACGTTTACGTACAAGTTCTTTTACAGCTTCGGGAGTAATTTGATCGCCTAATTCATTAATTGCTTCGAAAGTAATTTTTCTTATCTCGTCTTCTGAAAGCTTCACAGTTTAGTACCCTTATATTCGTTCTGAAGAAATCGTAAAGATTTATTAGATATTTCTAAATTTTTCTCAATTGCAAAATTTTCTGCATTCTGAATAGCACCTCTATAAAAGCGCAGCCATAATAGTTCTCCAACAACAATTCCATCAAAAGCTCTTTTTTCGATGAAGGAATTGATCGTCCAATATCCGGCAAGAGTATTCCATCCTAGAGACATTAATCCTGATAAAAAATTTCCGGAGTATATTGCCCCTGCACCGGGCAAAATATATGAAATTACCTTTGCAAATGTTACAGAAACTTTGGCTTTGTCTGTTCTTTCTGCTAATAATTTCAGTTCGTGATTAGGATTTATTCTTGCAAACGATCTTGCGGCACTTTTCCAGTTATCAGACAACATGAATGCCCATCCGCGCCAATAATTAATCGTATCGACTTTAGCATTAAACCGTTCATCTTTTTCCAGATCATCGCACAACTGAAGAGCCCTTTCAGTTGTCCGCCGTAAAATATTTGTACGTATAATTTCTGTTTTCGTTTCGAATATCTCATCATCATTGCGGGCGTTTAATTCAGCGAAAGAGAAATATTTAATGGCGTCATCGAACTTTGCACCGGCTTTATAACTTTCTCCAATTTTAAAATTTGCTCCGTACTGATATATTTTAGTCGAATCGAAAAATAAAAGCCGTTTGTATTCAGTGACAGCATCATAATATTGTTTACTGTTGAAAAACCCGTTCGCATAATTTAATTGTGTTTGTAGATTCTCTTGCCCATTAACAATGTTAAAGAGTAAAAAGCAAAAGAATATGGCGGTGAGTCGAGTTTTCATTCTAAAGATCTATCTGCGGTAAGAAATAATTTCTTTGTTCAAAATAAAATTTTACTTCTTTGTCAAAGTCGAAACGAATACGTGCATTATAAATTTGTGCCGAAGCCGCTGAACCGTAAATATTACCTCCGTAAAAAAATGCTGTCATTCCTGCAAATAACCAACCCCTAAATTGATGACCTGCATTAAAATTTGTATAAGCAAGATACGCCGATAAAGCAGTGGTGACTAATGCTGTAATTCCATCTCCAACTTCTCCGGTATAAATTTTTCCTGCACCCGGCAGTAATGTGGATAGTATTGCAGCAGTAGTCGGATTCTTATGCAACGGGATTTTTTTCTGGATGTAAAATTTTGCTATCTGCGATTGAACAGAATCCGGAAATGGTTCAAGAATAATATTTTCAGCGGGAAGCGTAGCAATATCAAAAAAGTATGTGGTGAATTTCAATCGCTCAATCTCCTTCCGGTACTTTAAAGATAGATAAACATCTTGATCGGCGAGGTTGCGGAATTTATTAAAATCATTTTGAAAAAAGTTAGATTCAAAAAACATCAAGCGAGCTTCTTCAGATAACGTTGAGCTGAAAAACAATCCCTTAAAATTATCCGCGGCTTCTGTGAATCTGCCAATCTTAAAGAAACTATTGGAAAACTTGAACTGAACTGTATCATTACTGTAAACCTTGAGATACTCTTTGAACTCTTTAGCGGCGCGCAAGTAGTCTTTATCTTTATAGAGATAGTTGCCGAATTTTAACCGGTTATATGGAGAGAAAAAGTTATTGTCAGTTGTCAGTTGACAGTAGTTAGTTGTCAGTGGAATTATCAAAAAAATTAGTAAGATAAAGTATGAGTTACTTTTCGCAGCAAATGATTTTTGAGTGTTTGATAGTATCACGGTCGGATTATAATTTTATTTTTGCTGAATGTAGAGTGTAATTATAAGCCGGGTCTAAGAATTTATTTGTTGAAAGCAATGGATAATGACTCAATCCTTTGAAAAAATTTATATCTCGTGTGAATCGGTCGGCAAACATAAGTGTTCCTTTAAAAATACTTGTTTCTTTGATTGCTTGAATATAGAATGTTGAGCATGATGGTAAGAATGCACAATTGTCGCCATCAAGATCGGAAACAAAAAAGTAATATGCATTACGAGCAACAGAGATAATTGACAAACCGAAACCTGATTTATCAATTGTATAATCGTGATGTTGATGAGCGGGAAGCTCATAAGAAACTTGTTGAGATTCCCACTTCACCCAATCAGTTTGTGCGAAACAGAATGAACCCAACAGAAACATTATCCAAAAAAATTTCTTCATTTTGTTTTCTTAGCGTCTCAGCGTCTTTGCGGTGAGAAAAGAAAACCGCAGAGGTGCAGAGTATTAGTCTTTCAATAATTCTCTTGCAATTACAATTCTCTGGATCTCCGATGTTCCTTCATAAATCTCTGTAATCTTCGCATCACGTAAATATCTTTCAACTAAATATTCTCTTACGTAACCGTATCCACCGTGTATTTGAATAGCTTCAAGTGCACATTCAACAGCAATTTTAGATGCATACAATTTTGCCATAGCAGATTCTTTGACGTACTTTTTACCGGCGTCTTTAAGCGCAGCGGCTTGAAGAGTTAAAAGTTTTGCAGCTTCAACTTTGGTAGACATATCGGCAAGTTTGAATTGAATTGCCTGATGATGAGCAATCTCAGTTCCGAATGCTTTCCTGGTCTTTGCGTATTTTGTTGATACTTCAAGTGCGCCTTCTGCAATTCCAACAGCTTGAGAAGCAATACCAATTCTTCCTCCATTGAGAGTTTCCATTGCAACGTTAAATCCTTTACCGACTTCCCAAATAACATTGTCTTCAGATACTCTGCAATTTTCAAAAGTCAAAGAGCAAGTATCGCTGCTGCGAATTCCAAGTTTATCTTCTTTAACCCCATGTCCGAAACCCGGTGTTCCTTTTTCAACTAAAAAAGTTGTAATACCGTGATGTGCTTTCTCTTTATCGGTTTGAGTAACAACAAGGAAATAATCAGCAGATGTTCCGTTGGTAATCCAGTTTTTCATCCCATTGATTACCCAATGATCTCCATCTTTAACCGCAAAAGTTTGTTGATGTGTAGCGTCGCTTCCGGCTTCAGGTTCAGAGAGGGCAAACGCTCCAAGTTTTTCTCCGCGCGCAAGTGGTTTCAAATATTTTTCTTTAATGAACTCACTTCCCCACATTTCCAATCCATAACAGACAAGAGAATTGTTCACAGACATAATTACGCCGAGACTCGCATCAACTTTAGAAAGTTCAATCATTGCCAAGACATAACTTATCGTATCCATTCCAGCGCCGTCATACTGTGGCGAAACCATCATTCCCATAAATCCAAGTTCACCAAGTTTTTTAACTATTTCTGTGGGAAACTTTGCTTCTTTATCGCGTTCAATTTGAGATGGTGCAATTTCCGTTTCAGCGAACTCGCGTGCGGTTTGCTGAATCATTAGTTGTTCTTCTGTAAATTCAAAATTCATTATCTCTCCACAATTTGATTTATTTTTTTAATTTGATTGCAAACTAAAGAATGCCTTTCCAAATTTCAAACTTTCTCTTTAGTCACTTCATGCCTATATTTGTAATGGATGAACACAAAAGAAAAAAAGATACAGTTAAAGGGCTTAACTCTACCCGAACTTAAAGATTACTTTGTTTCGATTGACGAATCAAGATTCCGGGCGCAGCAAGTTTTTAATTGGATGTATAACCATCTATCTACAGATTTTTCCGAGATGCAGAATATCTCCAAAGAACTCCGTAATAAGCTTACGGCCAATTGCGAACTGCAAACTTTAAACTTAGTAACCACTCAAGGATCATCATCCAGCGGAACAAAGAAATATTTATTCTCAACCTTCGATAACAGGAAGATTGAATCGGTAGTTATTCCGGAAAAAGATAGAAACACTCTCTGCATTTCAACTCAAGTCGGCTGTCCTCTTGATTGTAAATTCTGTGCAACAGGATTAATGGGATATAAAAGAAATCTTTCGGTGGGGGAAGTTGTAGATCAATATCTACTGACTGCAAAAGAGCATGGAAAAAAGAATATAACTAACATTGTTTATATGGGAATGGGAGAACCTCTTCTGAATTATGAAACAACCTTAAAATCGGTTGAAATTTTTACTCACGAATTAACAAAAGGTCTAAGCCGGAAGCGTATAACTATCTCTACAGCCGGAATAGCAAATAAAATTAGAGATCTGGCAAATAGAAACTTACGGGTTAAACTTGCATTTTCTCTTCACTCAGCTTTCGAGGATGTACGCTCACTGATAATGCCTATCAACAAAAAATATTCTCTGAATGAAAATATTGAAGCGTTAAAATATTACGCCAAAAGAACTAAGACACGCATTACGTTCGAATATACAATGCTGAAAAATTTAAACGACCGTGATAAAGATGTGAAAGCACTAACCAATCTTTGCAGTTCACTTCCATCTAAAATAAATATCATACCTTTCAACAGTATCAAACATATGAATCCCGGCGGTATCTCTTCTGAACTTGAGCCGACTTCCATAGCAGATATTCATCTTTTTGCAGACAAACTACGCAACAATAATATCACAGTAATGATACGCGAGACTCAAGGGGACGATATTGCCGCGGCATGCGGACAGTTAGCTGTGAAAATCAAATAGATTTATTTATTCGAATGAATCAGATCTTCCGGGGTGTCAAAATCTTTTAATATTTGCGGATAACTGCACTCCCATTTTTTCTTTTTTGTCGAACCGTCATCTCTTATCAATCTAAGTATGTGATTTTCCGGACTTGTAATAATTTTTTCAAAAATAGTTTTTTTAAACATCACAGGATGACCTTCTTTTCCATCATAAACCGGTTGGATCCAATCGTATTCATCATCAACCTGAGTAACAAATTCTTTATAAAATTTTTCTTTATGAAACGGCTGATCTACGAAGTGGTACAATATCCAGTCAGAATCTATTAGCTCTTTTATACCGGTCTGAAGTGATGTGAACATTCCCTTTTCAAAATTTGGATTAACAATAACTTTAACACGCGGGAATAAAATATTTTCAATGAAGGCAAATTTAATAGTAGATTCAATTTCGATGCTTTTGTGACCCGTTACAATAACTACTGTTTCACAAACACTCAAAAGTTTTTTAGTAATTACAACTATGTAGGGATCGTTATCATACTCCATCAACGGCTTAAAATCACCCATCCGTCTGGAAAACCCCGCAGCTATAAGCAAACCGTTTATTTTGGGTTTATCCATCTACTTCTTTTGTTACTCCGAACGAGGTGAAAATTCTAAATTGCATTCTGTGAATGAAATTATTTAGATAGATGAATTAAATTTTTTATAAATCTGCTCTGTTGTCAAAACCTCAACAGAATGATTCCAATATTTAAGCGCTGATGTATCTTTTAACCCATTACCGGTAAAAAGTAAAAGCGCTGTTTTTCCATTCAAGTTATTTGAGTTAAGGAATTTTTTATATGCGGCAAATGTTGACGATGAAGAGGGTTCCAACAAAATTCCATAATTTTGAGCAACATATTTTTGAGCATCCAGAATCTCTTCGTCGCTCACTTCAATCGCACTGCCATTCGATTTTATTATGGCGTCGAAAGCCATATATAAACATCTTGGAGAGCCCGCGCAGATTGAATCCGCAATACTGCTTGCCGGTTTATACTCAAACTTTTGATCCGCTAAATATCTAACAACCGCATTACCACCTTCTGCCTGAACCGCAATTAATGAAGGGATTTTTTCTATCCATCCAAGTTCTTTAAGTTCGCACAAACCTTTGTAAAGTCCAGCTAAAATTACTCCGTCTCCAGTTGGCACAAAAATAATATCTGGCATTTTTCCATTAGTTGAAATGAATAGATCGAAAGCTGCGGATTTCTTTCCTTCGATAGTAAGAGGATTATAAGCAGTGTTTCTGTTGTACCATTTTTTTTGAGTTGAGATTTCAAGACATGTATCAAAAGCCAAATCATAATCACCGTCAACCAAAAAGATATCAGCGCCGTAAGATTGAATCTGAATCCTTTTTGCTTCAGGAATATTTTTGGGGACAAAAATTACCGACTTCAATCCTAACCTTGCACAGATTCCGGCAAGAGAAGATCCAGCGTTGCCGGTTGATGCCGCGGCAATTTCTTTTATTCCTAATTGCAAGGCTTTAAGAGCAACTAAACTTGAAGCTCTGTCTTTGAACGATAAGGTTGGATTGCGAGTATCATCAAGAACAAAAAAGTTATTCCCTTCGAAAGTAAATTTCAGAAAACAATCTGAAGGAAGTGAAATTTTATTCATGTCATTCTGAGTGAGTTCTGAAAGGACGAATGAAGAATCTCTATCTTTATTTTTATGAGATTCTTCGTCACTCTGTTCCTCAGAATGACAAGACTTAAACTCAAGCGGCCATAAATAACCATACTGCCAAAATTTTCCGGGTGATAATTTTAGGAATTCCTCTTTTGTATGATTTTTTTTAATCCATTCATAATCATACTCGATAAGAAGAACTCCGCGCAACGGCTGGTTCTTTTCAACTTTACGGCAAGCTGGACAAAGATAGACCAGATCCTTTTCAATCTCATCTTTGTCGTAACTCTTTCCGCAATCGAAACATTTGTAATAATATTTTTTCATATAAGGAATAGCACGCAGATTTTTTATGATGATTATGATTAATTATGATCTTAAAAAATCATAAACGATCATAAAGATCCGCGTTCCATTTTTTGTTTTACATTGTTAATCCCATTATTGCTTTTGCTGTGTGAAGACGGTTTTCGGCTTCATCAAAAACGATTGAGATATTCGGGTTATCCAATATCTCATCGGTAACTTCATTCCCGCGGTCAGCCGGAAGTGCATGCATCAATTTTACATTCTTATCTGCTAATTTAATTCTCTTATCGTCGCATATCCAGCTCTTATATTTTTCAAGATTTCCTTTCATCTCTTTTTTGCATTCATCTTCGTTGGAGAGATAATGTTCTTCATTATAGAAACCGAACCCACCCCAATTTTTAGGAATAACAATATGAGCGCCTTCAAAAGCTTCATCCATATTATTTGTGAAACGTAGGCTTCCTCCGCCCTCCTTTGCATTCGTCTGTGCCTTCTCAACAATATTTTTACTTAGAGGAAATTCTTTCGGATGAGCGACCGTTACATCAATCCCGTAACGAGGAAAGAGAAGAATTTGTGTTTGCGGTACGCTAAGTGGCTTGGAGTGTGTTGTTGCATATGCCCATGAGACGGTAACTTTTAATCTTTCCGTATTTCTGCCCATGTGTTCAAAGATCGTCATCAAATCTGCAAGTCCTTGAAACGGATGATATACATCATCTTGAAGCGACATAACAGGTTTGCGAGAATACTGAGCGAGTTCATTTAAATATTTGTTACCAACTCCATAGAAACAATTTCTGCAAGCAATGCCGTGACCCATACGACTGAGAATAATTGCAGTGTCTTTTGCAACTTCACCGTGAGTGATCTGCATTTTATCCGGTGTAAGATCGTGCGCATGTCCGCCAAGCTGTGTCATTCCGGCTTCCATAGAATTTCTTGTTCGGGTTGATTGTTCGAAAAACATCATGAACAAAGTTTTGTAAGGAAGCCAAAGTGTTGGTTCTTCAGCGTAGAATTTTTTCTTCAAGTCGAATGCTATATCAAAAACTATATCAAGTTCTTCTTTAGTCCAGTTGTCTTCTGTTATAAAATGTCTTCCTTTGAATCTTGTTTCCATGTTTAGCTCCTTATTATGTAATAGAACGCTGATAACACGGATGACGCTGATATTCACGGATTCAATCAGCGGGAATCCGTGTCATCCGTGTGCTATTTCTTCTAAATATTTTCAACCAACTCGAACGGGAACAACAAATAAAACTCTGTCGCTATCAATAGTAAAAAACCTCAAAACCCAATTTTCTTTTTTGGTTTTTCATCTTCTCTCATTAATTCTTTTATTGCTTCAAATACTATTTGAAAATGTTTATCATATTTCTTTTCCATTTGTTCAATACGAACAATAAGTTCTTTATTAGCATCAATCAACCTTCGAAGCTCTACAAAAGCTCTCATGATTTCTATGTTTACTTTTATAGCTTTCGAAGAGTTAAGAACACTTGAAAGCATAGCGACACCCTGTTCAGTAAAAGCAAATGGTAAGTATTTCGAATGCTGCCCCCTCTTTAAGGACGCAATTTGCGACCTTAAAGAAGCGTATTCTTCACTGCTAAGTTTAAACATAAAGTCCGGTGGAAACCTTTCAATATTTCTTCTTACTGCTTCTTTAAGTCGTTTCGTCTCCACTCCGTAAAGTAGAGCAATATCACTATCAAGTATAACTTTTTAACCTCGAAAATATCGAATAAGCGAAACCACACGATTTCTAATTAGCTCGGTCATTCGATCTCACTTTTACATTTTTTTTAACTTATTCCCATGAGTAATCGTTAATTGCATCTTACGCACTTCATCATTGCTTTCCCGTTAGCATAAACGGGAACAACGAATAAAACTTCGCCGCTTTCAAAAGATCGTTCAACACAAGTTCTTCTTTTGATGAATGAGCAAGTTCCTCTTTACCCGGTGCAAAACCAATCGTAGGAATTCCAAAATGTCCCGCTGTTGCAACACCGTTTGTAGAGAAACTCCAGACACCGCTTTTTGCTTTTCCAATAGCAGCATTGGAAGTTTTCATTGCAGCATCAACTAACGGATGTTTTTCGTCGTAAACCCACGTAGGAAAATATGCTTCTTGTGAAAAACTAGTTCCCTTCCAGCTAACTCCTTCAACGTTTGGAATGGAAACTTTAGCATCACTTTTAAATTTCTTTATTATCGCTTTCATTTCTTTTATAACAGAGTTTTTGTTTTCACCAATTGTCATTCTTCTATCAAGATGAATCTGGCAGTAGTCGGAAACGGAACAGACCGAGGGAGCTTTGGATACAATCTGACTAACGGTTATCGAGCCCTTACCGAGCGGTTTTTTCGGTTTTAATTTTTTATCGAGTTTTTCAATCTCTGCAACTATCGGCATCATCTTGTATATGGCATTGATTCCCTTTTGATTATGTGCACCATGTGCTGATTTTCCTGTTGCTGTAATTTTCAATTCCATTCTTCCACGCTGCCCGCGATAAACTTTTAGATCGGTAGGTTCGCCCAGCACAACATAATCCGGTTTGATTCCTTCGTTAGCGATAATGTGAAAAAGCGGGTATCCGTCAGCATCTTCTTCGAGCACAGAGCCAACAACGTAGAGTGTGAATGGAAAATTATCGCCGTAAATTTGTTTCAAAACTTTTCCCGCTATCATAAATCCGGCCATTGCGGGCTTTTCATCAACAGCACCTCGACCGTAAATTTTGCCTTCAACAATTTCTCCAGCAAAAGGCGGATGCGCCCAGTTTTCCGTTTCAGTAACTTTCACCGTATCTATGTGTGCGTCAAACATAATTTTAATTGGTCCGTTTCCAATTCTTCCAATCGCATTTCCAAATGCATCGTGGTATGATTCATTAAAACCGAATTCTTTCATCTTAGCAACTATAAACTCAACAATTTCTTTTTCATCGCCGCTGTAACTTTTAATCTGAATCAATTTTTGAATCAGTGAAAAGAGGTTTTCTTTTTCAGATTCAACAGCACTGAATAATTTTTCTTTTACTCTGTTTTCCATTTTAATTCCATTTATCTTATTTGTAGTGTTATTTCATTTTCAACTTATCGAGATTGGAATCTCAAAATAAAATTATTGCAACTCTTTTCCCGATTTTATTTAAGCCGGAAAACCAGATTTCTTTTATTTAAAATTACAAAATTACTTTACCACTTAATACCGAAGTGTCTTATATTCCTATCCAATAAGAAAACTTTCAGGAATCATTATGTCTGATAAGATGCAACCAATTCCATTAGATAAATTAATCAATTGGGTGCTTTCTGAATACGTAACCCATAAAATAATATTCGGAATTCCCTCAATTAAATTTCACATTCCTAAAACTAAAAATGATGAAAAGATTTTTGGAGAGGAGCTTGAAACACCAATTGGTCCGGCTGCTGGACCGCATACACAGATGGCGCAAAATATTATCGGTGCATATCTGGTTGGTGGAAGATTCTTTGAGCTTAAGACCGTTCAAAAGCTGGATAACTTAAAAATTAGTAAACCATGCATTGACGCATCTGACGAAGGATACAATGTTGAATGGTCGCAAGAACTTTCTCTCGATGAATCTTATTCGGAATATCTTAAAGCTTGGTTTCTAATTCACTTGCTGAAAGAAATTCTTGGTCTATCTCAATCTGAAAGAGGATTTGTTTTCAACATGAGCGTCGGTTACAATCTAGACGGAATCAAAACGGAAAGAATGGATCGATTCATTGATGAATTGAAAGATGCTTCTAAGAATAAATTATTTACAGATTATAAGACAGAATTAAAAAATCTACTCAGCAGCGGCACTATAATTGAATTACTTGCAAAAGAATTTGGTTTTTCTAAGAACCAGCATAAAGATGTTATTGAAAAGATAGAAAAAATATCGCCACACCTTTCTAATTCTGTTACTCTTTCTACCATGCACGGCTGTCCGCCGCAAGAAATTGAGTCTATCGCAAAATATCTAATTCAAGAAAAAGGATTACATACTTATGCAAAACTAAATCCTACACTTTTAGGATATGATTTCGTAAACGACACACTTCATAAACTCGGCTACAAATATATCAATCTCGATAAGAGCTCATTCAATCATGATTTGCAATACAAAGATGCAATACCGATTATAAATAGATTGCGCGCGTTTGCATCTGCAAACAATAGGGTGTTCGGAATAAAACTTTCAAATACGCTTGGAGTAAAAAATACAATCCGAACTTTACCCGGTGATGATATGTATATGTCGGGCAGATCGCTTTTCCCCCTCACAATAAATCTTGCGCACAAATTGGCTGATGAGTTCAAAGGAGAGATAAATATTTCTTACTCCGGCGGCGCAAACTTTAACAATATACAAGAGATTTTGCAAACCGGAATAAGACCAATAACATTTGCAACGGAATTATTGAAACCGGGCGGTTATTTACGCTTAACTCAAATAGCTGAAGCGGCAGAGAAAAATTATCTGAAAATCGGACGCGGGAATAAAATTAATTTATCAATTCTAAAAACTTTAGCTGAAGTTTCTCTTTCCGATAGGAATTATTCTAAAGAAAAACATGAAATAAGCTCTATAAAAATTTCGAAAAGTTTGCCGGTGTTTGATTGCTTCATCGCTCCATGTCAAGAAGCTTGTCCGATTCATCAAGATGTAGCCGCATACATCAAATTGGTTGAGCAAAAAAAATATGCGGAAGCATATGAACTGATTGTTACAAAAAATCCTCTTCCGCATATAACCGGTTACATCTGCGATCATCAATGCATGTATCATTGCACTCGTTGGGATTACGACGAACCGGTGTTAATAAGAGATCTCAAAAAGGAAGCGGCAGAGAAAGGTTACTCATCCTACCTAAGTAAATTCAAAACGGAATTTCTTAATAGCCAAAATAATATTAAGGTGGCAATAATTGGTGCGGGTCCTTCGGGATTATCTGCGGCATATTTTTTAGCCAAAGCGGGATTTGATGTTACAATTTTTGAAAAAGAAATGAATGCGGGCGGAATTGTTCAGAATGTTTTACCAAGATTCCGGTTACCAAAAGAAGCTATTGAAAAAGATATTGAATTTATAGAGAAGCATGGAATTAGATTTATCTTTGGAATAGGTCCGAACTTCTCAAATGAAAAATTAAAGAAAGAAGGATTCAAATACATCTATATCGCAATAGGCGCGGAAGAATCAAATAAGATTCAGTTAGACGGTGATGACACAAATATATTTAGCGCAATAGAATTTTTGCATAATTATAACACCTCACAAATCAGTAAACTTGGGAAATCTGTTGCTGTAATTGGAGGCGGCAATTCTGCAATGGATAGCGCCCGCGCTGCAAAACGTCATGAGGGAGTTCGTAAAGTTTATCTTATCTACCGCCGCACAAAAGAAGAGATGCCTGCAGACAAAGAAGAATTCTATGCTGCTTTGGAAGATGAAGTTGAATTAAAAGAATTGCTCTTACCGGTGAAATTCAATAATGGTATTCTAACCTGCCAAAAGATGCTGCTCGATAAAATCGGAGACGATGGAAGAAGGATCGTTGTCCCGGTAGATGATGAGTTTGTAGAAATTCAAGCTGATTCCGTTATCTCTGCAATTGGAGAAAGTGTTGACACGGAATTTTTGGCTAATAATAAAATTCCGCTCGAAAAGAATAAAGCAAAAGTTACTAACTCTAATGAAACGATGATCGAAAATGTTTTCATCGGGGGCGATGCGTTAAGAGGACCATCAACAGTTGTTCAATCCATTGCAGACGGCAAAATTACAGCCGAAGCGATTATCAAAAAAGAAAAACTTGATCACTTGCAGCCGCCGGTCAAAAATTATTTAACCGTTGATCAAATACTTTCTTCTGAGATCGGGAAAAGGAAAGGCACAATTATCAATCAAAATCATTCAGATCTTTTTGTTGAAGCCGGAAGGTGTTTAGGATGCAATTTTATCTGCAACAAATGTGTTGAAGTTTGTCCTAACCGTGCAAATGTTGCAATCAAAACCGATTCATTATTGTTCAATGATACAAATCAAATTCTTCATATTGATGCTTTGTGCAACGAGTGCGGCAACTGCGAAACTTTTTGCCCCTATCAAGACCAACCGAACAAAGAAAAACCAACACTTTTTAGCAACGAAGAAGATTTCAGCAGCAGTCACAACAACGGTTTTTTTATTACGCAGTCAAAGAATCAAACCACGGCATTCATTCGTTGGAAATACGAACGTGGATCAATCACGTTTGACGAGAACGGAGAGGTAATCAAGTCTTCTTACTTCGAACAGAAAGAAATCAGCACTTTACTTCAGTGGATAAAAATAATTTGTAAGGATTACTCGTTCCTACTTCCAAACTGATCCCGCTTTGTAGAGTAGGACAAGAACGCAACGCTGTGCAGACATTGTGAGCCCTGACTGTTTCTCTCCTTTCAGATGAGTGTCTCGGTCTATAAAATAAAGACTCGCCAACTTCTGTTCGTCTTTACGGGGCTACCTCTGTGTTCATTCAAATTACAACCCGGTCTTTTGCGTTGCACCCTAAAAGGTTACTTTGTCATGCCGCTTAGATAGTATTCGTTTCCAATTACTATCCGGCTTCTCGCTAC
>JAJYXU010000107.1 GCA_021801605.1 Bacteroidota bacterium | reverse complement strand
AGTTAAATGTTATAGGAGCTTGCGCTTCTTCCAAGGAATTAAGAATTGAATCTAGTATAGAGCGCTTTACTTGCTGCCCACTCGAATAGGCGCAACGAATTCCAAATTGTTGATCGTAGTAAGATTTTTGACCATCTTGGACACAAAATACAGTATGTTCTGCATGACGAAGACTTCTTAAATAAATATAATTGTTCATTTGATTTCTCCTTTATGATTTTTTATTGTTTAAATAAGCATACTTGAACTTGATCAATGTGAGAAAGTAGGGATATTTGTCGGCTTGCATTTTATCTATCTCTTCAACAAGCGAATTGAAGAACTCGCTGTATGATGAATTATCTTTAAGAAATTCCGTTATGTTTTCAATAAATGATTTTCTCGTAGAAGACTCAAGAAGAGTATTTACATTATTGGTTTGTGTTTTTTTAGCACGGTCTGATTGCGCCACGTAAGCCTGAAGAAATTTCGCTGTTTCTTCAGCAGCTTGAATTGTTGTTTTGTTGTTTAACATAGCTAATACCCATGATAAATAAATGTTATAGTTAATTATGCTTTTTTCATCGTTTTTAATTTTAGGATAAGCCGCTTCCTTGTTTTTTTGAGGAAAGTATTCTCGTAAATCTCTCGGTTGAATTTCTTGTAATCCGATTATACCATTTTGACAAGCCGTGCGAAAAGCAAACTGTGTGTTATATACTTCATCTATCGCTCTTTTTCCTACATCTCTCAGCTCGCCGAATAGGTAATCGTACATTTCAATTTCTCTCTTAATTTCCGGTAAATTAATTTGTATAAACCCAATTGTTGTATTTGTTTGTCCTAAGCTGTAGATGTAAGCATTCAATTTTTCATTTGGGAATTGTCTTGCCAGTGCAAAGAGAACTTTTACCCAACTAAGGGTATCAATTTTACTAAAGTTCTTCTCAAGCTTAAAAGGCGGAACGCATAATGATTTTTGGTACTTTGTATTCCCTAAAGCAAATGTAAGCCAGTGCCCGTTCCAGGTTTCAATCTGGTTTCCTTTCAAGTTGGGGGTTTCGTTAACTAAGTTTCTGTATTTCTGCCAACCCTCAAACAGTAATTTAATTATCTCTTCTTTTTCAAAAAGAATTACAAATCCACCCTCAACACGAACACCCAGCCCAACGCCAATCCAGGATGCGTATATTTCTTCTTGACTCAGAGGTAAATTAAAGCTGGTTATTTGCCCTGAAGTAGTTGATTCAAGGTCAGAACTTCCGGCAACAAGTGAATTACTTGTATCCGGAACACCACTTTCGATATTTTTTATTATTGCTTCAATTCTTTTAGTGCGTTCTTCCGAGGTTGGATATTTTTTCTTTTCCCAGGATATCTTCGGATTTTCCAACGGTGTATTTCCTCCGCTTAACAAATACTTTTGTTCATCAAAAAAAAGCGGAATAAACACATCTTTCCAAAAATCTTTCATGCTCCGTTTCTTTTTAGCGTTGCTATTTGTTAACGTAACCAATTTTTTTCCTATAATTGCTGTATACATTCATCTACTCCTTTTTTATATAAAGTTTTCTGTTCCTTTTAAAAGTAATCCCTTTTCGCTGTCGTATAACTCATCTGGGATTACAAACGGCCAGGAGCCGCAAGTAAGCTGACCACTACTTCTGAAATATTTATTAAATGTAGTTTGTATCGTAATTGGTATTTCCATCGGCGTGCGTTCTTCATTTCTTACTTTTTGATAATGGTCCTTATCGCTTTCAACTATGCAGCAAGCTGAATCTATCTCAAGAGCTTCTAACATAATTGACTTCGGTCGGTCACATAACTTCTGAATTCTTAATCCATCCTCACCAAGAATACAGTGTGATTTGATTGAAGCAATATCTATTTGCGGGTAAACATGGTCTATCATTTCTTGAATATCTTTTTCTTTCAAAGCTGAACCGTTCGGTAATTCATCAAAACTTTTTCTCACAACTTCATGATTATATGGCTTTGAATTACTCATGTTATCAGAAGGTTTTATTACATGTATATCTTTTAGTTTTCCGATAGTCTTTACATTTCTTTTTCTGTTTACTCTGCCAAAACGTTGAATCATACTATCCAATGGAGCGACATCAGTAATCAATCTATCAAAACTTATATCTAAACTGACTTCAACAACTTGTGTAGCAACGACAATGCAAGAGTCTTCTTTCACATCAAATTCATTTCTAATTTTCTCTTCAAGCATTGCTCTGTCACTTCTTTTATACCTACTATGAAGAAGCATTTTTGAAATGTCAGGATAAAGCTTTTCTAATTTTTCAAATATCGCTTGTGCTCTATTAATCCGGTTTACAACAACCAATACTTTTTCATTTTGACTGATTCCTTTGTCAATCATCTCAAACGCAGCATCGTCGTTTTCTATCTTATGAATGATGTGTCTATTGTACGTTTCTAATTGTTTTTCATCCAGCTCAATTTTATACACATTATTCTCTCCGCCCAATAAATCATAAATTAAATTTCTCAGAGAAGATGGCATTGTTGCAGTGCCAACATGTATTCGGCAATGCAAATACAAAAGCGTTTTTATTATTTCGTAAACCAAAGCCATTGATGTGTAGTTGTATGAATGAATTTCATCAAGAATTACATCGTTACCTTGTAAATCAAGTGCAGTGGCTTCATATCCTTTAGTCCCTAA